>CAMDTN010000001.1 GCA_945907755.1 Singulisphaera sp. GP187
AACACTCGCGGTGGATCAGTCGGCTCATCCACAGGAACAGCGGCAGTGCAACGATCAGTGTTGCCAGCGCGCCACGAATGGCGCTTTGTTGGTAGACCTCAGCATAGTCATTGAACTGCGCGTCGAAATTGGGGTCTTGAGTGAACCAATCGCAGCACTCGAACAGAATCAAGCACAGGCTGGTGACAGTGCTCGCAAGCGCCGCGAGCCCAAGCAAGCGGAAGAACGCATCCCGGGCAGAGCCTGAATCAGGCGGCGCGGGCACAGGAATCTCCAGCGTTTCCGAGGCCAACGCTTGCGAGATGTCTTTCTCTTTCCAGCCAGCCGACAGCAACAACATGCGGATGGTCTGATGATCCATGCCCTTGCTGCGCGCATGGGCGATGAACTCGGCGATGCTCTTTGGGCTCATGGCTGCGCATGCTACTTCGCGCCGCGGCTTGAGCAGGTGCGCGATGCGCCTATGGTGAGAGCCACGGCGTCGCGCGACGCGGTGATCGGGGGCATATGTGCGGTTTTGTTGGCATCTTTGGTCCTGACGGAACCCATGTGGCGCCCGAGATCTACGACGGTCTTCTTGCGGTGCAGCATCGTGGCCAAGACGCCGCCGGCATCATCACTTTCACCAATGCGTTTCATGTGCGCAAGCGCAGAGGGTTGGTCGCCGATGTGTTCGATGCGGCTGCTATGGACACGCTGCAAGGCAATCTCGGCGTGGGGCATGTGCGCTATCCCACGGTGGGCGGCGGTGGCGACGAAGACGCTCAGCCGTTCCATCACACCTACCCGTTGGGCGTGGCCATGGCGCACAACGGCAATGTCACCAATTATGTCGAACTCACGCAGGACCGGTTTTTGAACCGCGGCACGCGCTTGAACTCCACCTGCGATGTCGAGCTGATCTTGTGGGTGTTCCAAGACGCGCTCTCGCGGCGCCTGCGAGTTAGTGATCGCATCACAGCGGACGATGTGTTTGCCGCCGTTGGCGCCGTGCACGAAAAAGTAAAGGGCGCCTATTCTGTGGTGGCGACCATTGCCGACGAAGGCATGGTGGCCTTCCGCGACCCCTTCGGCATCAAGCCCATCGTTTTCGGCGAGAAAACCACGCCGGCGGGTATGTCGTACATGTGCGCCTCCGAATCCGTGGTGTTGGATGTGAACGGCTACCAGCGCACCCGTGAAATCGGCGCGGGGGAGGCCGTGTTCATCGACCACCAACGAATAGCGCATCAGCGCCGCGTCACCGAGCGGCCGCACCGCCCGTGCATCTTCGAGTTTGTGTATTTCGCGCGGCCGGATTCGTTCTTAGATGATGTGTCGGTGTACAAGGCGCGCCGCCGTTTCGGCGAGGCACTGGCCGAGCAATGGAAGGGCGGTAATCACCCGGGCCCCGATGTGGTCATTCCCATTCCGGATTCTGCGCGCGATGCCGCAATCGCATTCGCCGATGCTATCGGCGTGCCCTACCGCGACGGCTTCGTGAAGAACCGCTACATCGGGCGCACCTTCATCATGCCCAATCAAAAGGCGCGCACCAATTCTGTGCGGCGCAAGCTGAACCCGATCAAATTGGAGTTTGAAGGCAAGCATGTGCTGTTGGTTGACGACTCCATCGTGCGCGGCACGACTTCGCGCCGCATTGTGGCCATGGCGCGCGAAGCCGGGGCGCGCGAAGTGTCCTTCGCAGTGACCAGCCCACCGTTGGTGGCGCCTTGCCCGTACGGCATCGACATGGCCAGCAAGCGCGAGTTTGTGGCTACCGATCGCACTGTGGATGAAGTCGCGAAGTTTCTCGGAGTGGACCGTTTGGTTTACCTTGAGCGCGAAGCCATGAATGCCGCCGTGCGCGCTGGCAACCCCAAGCTGGATGGTTTTTGCAATGCGTGTTTCAACGGCGACTACCCAACGGGAGACTTGAGCGTCGAACGCTTGCAATTGCTGGAGGATGAACGCGAGCAACACGGAGCGCGGGTGTCTGCGGGGAACTGATTTGCTGCTGGCATCTTGGAATGTGAACAGTGTGCGCGCGCGCGCCGAACGCGTGCAGGGCTGGCTTGCGGCGCGCAAGCCCGACGTAGCGTGCTTGCAAGAATTGAAGGTTGAAGACGCGCTCTTTCCGCATGCGCTGTTTGCAGAGCTGGGCTATCAGGCCATTTGCCACGGTCAGAAAACCTACAACGGCGTCGCCATTGTGGTGCGCAAAGAATTGGAAGTGCACGATGTACTGCGCGGGCTGGCGGGCACGGAAGAAGAGGCCGGGCGTCGCGTGATCGCTGCCACCGTGGGTGGTTTGCGCATCGTGAATGTGTATGTAGTGAATGGCCAAGCCGTAGGCAGCGACAAATACGCCATGAAGCTGCGCTGGTTGGCGGCGTTGCAGTCTTTCTTGGCCGAAGAGTTGGCGCGCCACCCAGCGCTGGTGGTCTTAGGCGATTTCAATATTGCGCCCGCTGATTTGGATGTTCACGACCCCGCAGCATGGGCAGGCTCTGTCCTTTGCTCTGTTGAAGAGCGCGCAGCCTTGCGTGGCATGGAAGCCCTTGGCCTCACCGATGTGTTTCGTGCGCAACACCCGGAGGCTCGCGAGTTTTCATGGTGGGATTACCGCATGCTCGGTTTCCCGAAGAATCACGGATTGCGCATCGACTTGATGCTCGCGTCCGCTGCCGCATTAGTGCGCTGTCAAAGCTCGTCCATCGACCGCGACGAACGCAAAGGTAAGAACGCCTCCGACCACGCCCCTGTGCTGGCGGAGTTCACCTGACGGCGCGCTTGTTTGCGACGGCGTCGATTTCGATGCGGGCAGCGCGCGGTAGGGCTGCCACTTGCACTGTTGCGCGAGCGGGGCGGTGGGTGCCGAAATATTCTGCGTAGAGCGCGTTGACCTTGGCGAAATCGGCGAGGTCTGCCAAGTAGATGGTGCAGCGCAGCACCAGCGTGCGATCGGATTGCGCGGCCTGCAGCACGGCGTCCAAGTTCTGCAACACGCGGCGCGTTTCTGCTTCGATGCCGCCGGGCACTATTTGTCCCGTGGCGGGGTCGATGCCAATCTGCCCGCTGGCCCACACCATTCCGTTGCTGGCAACCGCTTGTGAGTAAGGCCCGATGGCGGCCGGTGCAGCGGGGGTTTGCACCGTTGCGATGACTGTTTCGTGAATGTGCGTCGTGCTGCATGCCGACAATGCGAGCAGCACGCACAGCAACCAGCGCCCATGATCATTCCGTTGCGTCATCGCGATACCCCTTTGTGTCGGTACATAAAAAAACCGGGGGCGCGTCAGAAGGAAAGACGGCCCCCGATCTCGGGTGATGCAGCACGCGGCGGGGATTGAGGGAAGAAGGAGGCCGCGGCACCGCACCACGCGCGGCGGGCAAATGCCGCCGAGCTGAGACACCGTAACGAATGCCGCACCGCCGATGCAAGGCAGCATTGTGTGAGGTGGAAAGAATGCCCGAGCAAGCACGGCATGCTCAGCCACAAGTTCCGCTGGGGCTATGGCTTCAGGGCGTCGAGGCCACCATGGAGGCGGCGAGTTCGGCGCAGGCCATACCCACTTCGCTGCACTTGGCGGCCTTGGCTTCGCCCACGAGGTCGTAGGTGAGCGGCGCGCCGCGTTGCAGCAATTCCTGCACCGCCTCTTCGATGGCGGCGCCTGCGCGCAGCAGCTTGGTGTCTTTCTTGCGCCGCCCCAGCCAGTCGCAGGCTTCTTTGGTGGCCAAGATCATGGCGATCGGGTTCACCTTGTCGAGGCCAGTGTATTTCGGTGCCGAACCGTGGATGGGTTCGAACATGGCGTGGTTGTCGCCAATGTTGGCACCCACCGCCATGCCCATGCCGCCTTGCAGCACCGAAGCGAGGTCGGTGACGATGTCACCAAACATGTTGGTGGTGACGCACACATCGAAGTTCTCGGGCTGAGTGATCAGCCACTGCGTGAACGCATCCACGATGGCCGTGTCTTTTTCAATCTCGGGGTACTCCTTGCCGATTTCGAAAAACACTTCGCGGAACAAGCGGCAGCCGTTCAGAACATTGTCTTTGATAATCGCGGTGACGCGCTTCTTGCCGTCCTTCGGCGCGCCTTGCGGGCGGGCGCGGCACAATTCAAACGCCTTGCGAATAACGCGCGCGGCGCCCTCGCGCGTGATCAAGCGCACATCCACAGCCACCTTGGCGCAGCCGCCAGGTTTCAGCACGCCGCCAATACCAGAATAAAGTCCCTCGGTGCCTTCGCGCACAAAGAGGATGTCCACTTTGCCGGGCTTCCACACTTGCACGCGTTGGCCATGAATGCGGTGATCCACGCCGGGGTACAACTTCACTGGGCGGACATTGGCGTAAAGCTCAAGGCGCGTGCGATTGCCAATCACTGGCGACCATCCCGCCATGTTGCCATCAGCCATGGTCAGCGGCCCGCCGGTGCCATCGGGATCGGGCCAACCCACCGCGCCGAGCAGCAGCACATCCGCCGCCTTGCACTTCTCGAAGCTGCCTTCGGGCCAGTCGCTCTTGCGTCCGTTGGCCAAGTAATACTGCCCGCCGCACGGAATCTCGGTGATGTCCCAAGTGATGCCCAGCGGTGCGCTCACCGCATGCAACACGCGCAAGCCTTCGCGCAAAACTTCAGGGCCGGTTCCGTCTCCAGGCAGCGTGACGAGGTGGTAACTCATGCCTGCGTGTTAGCAGGCGGCGGGCGCCGATTCACGGCCAGAGCAAGGCTTCGTCAACCCTTCTTTGCGGGCTTCACAGTGGACTTCATCAGCCCCAACCAGTTCTTTGTATTGGGCGTGAACAAGGGGAAGAAGTCCTTGGGCGCATCGAAGCTGAAGGTGCCCTTCAAGACTTCCGCGAAGACTTGGCGGAAGTCAATGCTGACGCGCAGGTCGCGGCCGTCTTCGAGGTTCTTGGTTTCGAGGCTGCCGTAGTCGCCGTGCACTTTGCCGCCCTCGACGCCGCCGCCTAAGAGCAGCATGCACGAGCCGCGCCCGTGATCGGTGCCGCGGTTGCCGTTCTCGGCCACGGTGCGACCGAACTCTGTCATCACCATCACTTGCGTGCGTGCCAAGGCAGGGCCCAAATCCTTGGCGAACGCGGCAATGGCGTCGCACAGCTCTTTCAAGTTGCGTTGCATGGAACCATCCACCGAGCCTTCGCCTTGGTGCATGTCCCAGCCGCCGTAATCCAACGCAGCCACTTGCAAGCCGGCATTATTCCGAATGACGCGCGAGATCATGCGCAAACGCTGCGACAGCGCATCGCGCCCATAGAGAGTGTCGTCTTGGCCGCCGGGCGGTTCCTTCTCGATCACATCCCAGAAGTGGCGCAGCGTTTCAATAGTGTGGCGGCCAACTTCGACAGCCTCTTCACGCCCGCGGGCTTCGCCGCCGGTTTCCATGGCGCCCGCTTCTTCCATAATGCCGCCGTTGCGATAGACATCGTCGAAGAGGTCTAACAGGCCTTCGCTGTCGTTGCGGCGCAGTTGCGGCACGGCCAACACCGGCTGCTTGCCGCGCAAACTCCGTGGCAGCAAACCTTGCATGGCCAATGCACGCAATGGCGTTGCATTCTGCGCAGCGGTGTCGCGCAGGAAACGATTCAGCCAACCGTTCTTCACCAAGCGGTCGCCGGGCGCCGCGTATTCCATGAAATCTTGAGCGTCGAAGTGGCTGCGCGTCGGATGCGGCGAACCCGTGCCCAGAATGGGCGCGAATTGCTTGCTGTCCCAGAAGGGCTTCAGCGCGGACATCGCGGGGTGCATCCCGTATTTATTGTCCAGCACAACGATGCCCGCTTCGTCCGCCGTGGTTTCGGTTTGAATGCCGATTTGCGGGCGCACCATCGCATAGGCCTTGTCCGAATAAGGCACGATGATGTTCAGCGGGTCTGCGCCGCCGCGCAGATAGATGACAACCAGCGCGGGGAGTTCCGCGGTCGCATTAGGAGCAAGACCAGCGCGCGGCTCCGCGAACAGAGTGGGGAAGCCACCAAGTCCGCCCAGTAGCGGCCCAGCCAGCATGATGCCAGCGGATGCAGCCAAGAAATTGCGGCGGTCGTGATTGCAGTGATGTTTGTTCTTCATCGGTTCATCTCACTGTTGCTGAAACTCCGGGCTTCCGAGCAGGACTCCAACAAGGTCTTTCGCTAATGCGTCGCGGCCTGCGCTGTCCGCGGCTTTGCCTGTGGACACGCGCTGCAACACGAGGCGCTCGATGACGCCGGCTGTAGCTGGGCCCAACCCTTGCGGCACAATGCGCTGCGCCAATGTGTTGCCAAGTTCCATGGGGTCTGCGGGCAGGCTCGCATAGAACGCGGGTGCGATGACCACGCCGCGCAGCGTGCCGCGCGCCAACGCCAATGCGAAGCGCCAACGCAAGGCCATCACGCCGGGGTCGCGCCAGGCTTCCGCGGTTTCGGCCCAGCCAGTTGGGTCTTCCATGTTGTAGATGCGCAGGCCCAAGTTGCTGACGGCTTCGGTCACGGCGTTGGCATCGACCACCGTCGCATCTGTGACGCGCAACGCAGACACCACGAATTCGAAGGGCGTCTTGAACTTGGCCATGAAATGTTCGCGCGAATAGAAATCCGGGTGCGTGACAATCGCCTTCACCACGGCGCGCAGATCGCCCTTGGTGTTGCGGAAGGCGTCTTTGCCGGCGGCGACGATGGCCGCGGGCGGGTTGTCATTCACGAACCAGCGCGTGAGCTTCTTGGCGATGAACTCTGCCGTGTTCTCGTGGGCGCACAGGCGCTTCAGCACAGCTTCGCCTTCGGTGAGGCCCTCTTCGCGGCGCCCTTCCTGCAAGCCTTTTCCGAACACGACTTTGGGTTCCGTGTCGTGCATGTCTTGCTTGAACGAGAAACCGCTGCCTTCTTTGGCGTCGAAGTCCACGGACCATCCGGTGAAGGCGCGCGCGACTTCCGTGACATCCTTTTGCGTGTAGCCGTTATCCACGCCCAAGGTGTGCAATTCCATCAGCTCGCGCGCATAGTTTTCGTTCAAGCCCGATTGACGCGCAATTTCCACTTGCTCGCGCGCGGCTTGCTCGGAACCGGTTTGGCGGCGCACGCGGCGTTCAATCATGCGCAGTTCTGAGCGTGGCGGGGCGCGGCGGCTGAGCGCGTTGTCGAGATACACCAACATGGCGGGGTGGTGCGCGGTGGCCGAGAGCATGTCCGCGAACTTGCCGAAAATGTTTGGACGCAGCGCAGCCTCTTCATAGTGCGTGGCGGTGAGCGCCACCGATTCCTTGTTCACGTCGACATTGAAATGATTGCGCCAGAAATCGGCGAGTACTTCGAAGAGCTGGCGTTCGGAATGCAAGGCGCGCAGCACTACGACTTGCTTCAGTTCCGTCGACGCTTGCTGCCGCAGGCGGTTGCGTTGCTGCTGATCGGTGGGGCTTGCGGCGGCGTTGATCTCGATGAAGGTGCGTCCGAGAGTCTTGAAGCGCGCGAGGTCTTTCGCCAACGCCGCATCCACACTCGCGTCAGCTGCGAACTGCGCGTCGATCCACGCGGTCAAGCCTAGGCTCTTCAGCGCAGCTTGATCCGCAGGGCGCGCGCCCCAAGTGAGGCGCGAGAGAATGTGCACGGCGCGCTCCTCGTCGCTCAGCGGGCTCGCTGGATCGCGACGGGGCGCATTGTTCTGCGCAACGAGGGCGCATGTGCATAGGCACAAGACCCACAGGAACTTCACTGGCATGGCGGCCTCCAAGTAAGGGGCCCGCCAGCTTACACCCGTGCGCTACGCAGTTTCTACCTGCGCCCGCACGCACTGTGCTCTCAATACGCGCGGGCGAAGATGACGCGACCGTTGCTGGGTTGGCCTGAGACGGGGTCGGTGCCTGCGGCGCGCATATCTACGGGGCCCGCGGCACTGTCGATGCTGTCGGCCAGAGGGATGCAACGAATGGTGGCCTTGGTGTCAGCCTTGATTTTTGTTTCGGTGGCCGCTGTGCCGTCCCAGTGCATCAAGAAGAAGCCGCCACCTTCGAGGCGCGCTTTGAAGTCGTCATAGGAATCGACGCTGTGCGTGTTGGCGGTGCGGAAGGCGCGGGCGCGGTCCAGCAAGGTTTGCTGCTGGCTCGCAAGGCAGCCTTGCAGCCAGGCACGGTCGAGGCCAGCAGCATCGACAATGTTCTTGGCGCGGTCCACGCGAGTGACCACCACGGCTTTCTTATTCTGCAAATCGCGTGGGCCCACTTCGATACGCACGGGCACGCCGCGCTGTTCCCAGTGGAAAAATTTATCCGGCGGACGCAGGCCGTCGCGCAAGTCCAGCACAATGCGGCGCCCGTCACCGGGCAGCAGCATCGAAACGATTTCTCGGTTGCCCATGGCGTGCGCGGCTTGCTCGCCACCAGCGAGTTGCACCATCAAGGCGCGCGCGTAAGCCAGCACCGCTTCGCGCTCTTCGTCTTTGCGATAGATGGGCACGATAGCCACCACCACCGGCGCAATAGCGGGCGGCAGCACCAAACCTTCGTCATCGGAATGCGTCATGATGACGCCGCCGATGAGCCGCGTGGACACGCCCCAACTCGTCGTCCACACATGTTCGATGCGCTGATCGCGCGTTTGAAACTTGATGTCGAAGGCCTTGGAGAAGTTCTGCCCGAGGTTGTGACTGGTGCCCGCTTGCAGCGCCTTGCCGTCTTGCATCAGCGCTTCGATGCAATAGGTGTTGTCGGCGCCAGCGAATCGTTCCGCCGCGCTCTTCGCGCCTTTCACCACAGGAATGGCCAACACATTTTCGGCAAACTCCTCATACACATCCAACATGCGCCGGGTTTCTTCTTCGGCTTCCGTGGGCGTCTCGTGAGCGGTGTGCCCTTCTTGCCACAGAAACTCCATGGTGCGCAAGAACAAGCGTGTGCGCATTTCCCAGCGCACCACATTGGCCCATTGATTGATCAGCAGCGGCAAGTCGCGCCAGCTTTGCACCCACTGCGCATACATGTGCCCGATGATGGTTTCGGAAGTGGGGCGCACGATGAGCGGCTCTTCGATGGCGCCCTTGGGACGCAGCCCGCCAGCGCCGTCTTGTTCCAGTCCCGAATGAGTGACCACTGCGCATTCCATGGCGAAGCCTTCCACATGCTTCGCTTCCTTGGCTAAAAAGCTCATCGGGATGAACAACGGGAAGTACGCATTCACATGGCCCGTGGCTTTGAAGCGTGCGTCGAGTTGGTCGCGGATCAATTCCCAAATGCCGAAACCGTGAGGTTTGATGACCATGCAGCCGCGCACGGGGGAGTGGTCGGCCATGTCACCGGCGGCGATGACATCGAGGTACCACTGGGAGTAATCCTTGGCGCGGGTCGTGATGTTGGTGGCCATGAGCAGTCCGGTCCTTACCGGCGCGCCATGATGCCCGATGGGCGCAGCCCGCAAAAGGCGCAGCCCCAAACGCCCCCTGCGTGGCACTGTGCGCACTGCCTTCTAAGGCTCATACTGCGGCAGCGGAGCAATCCGCAAGGAGCAGCCATGGACATTCTTCACCATGTTCTCAGCGCCGTTGCCGCAGTGGCCGCATTTGGCATCACTGTGGCCATCATTGAAAAGCTCTCGCACAAGTTGATGCCCGCACCGTCGGATCTGCGCGCGTTGTGCAAGGACAAGGTGCTGATGAAGGCTTCGTCCAAAGGCGACGCAACGGCCCGCGCGACGCTGAAGCGCGCCATCGACGCCATGGGCTTCAAGCACAAGGGCGTGATTGTGTTGGGCTGGACTTTGGGCGCCGTCGTCGGCAGCAGTGTTGGCGCGCTGCTGAACGAACCATTCGCTCCGCGCATCGCACTGCTGGTGGCAGCATTCAACGCCTTCGGCGTGTGGTTTGTGGGGCGCATGCTCCCGCATCCGCGCTGGATGAGCACTTGTGGCTATCTGTTGCCATGGGCCGCCGCCGTGATGACCGCTTTCGCTTGGACGGGCTGCTTCACTTGAAAGGGCTGATGTCCACGGCAGTTTGCCGCGAGCGATAGAAGCGCACGCTATTTGACATTCGGACTTTGCAGCATGCCGCAGGGTGTAGCCTGCGGCCTTGTCGGGACATGTGCCCGATCTGGAGGCCGCCATGCTGCTGCGTTTCATGCTTCAATGCACTCTTGTTGTCGCGTTTCTTGCAGGCAGCAACTACGCGCAAAGCCTCGTTTTTCACAACACCTTCGGCAGTGATAGCGAGATCCTGAATAGTGTTGTCGGGCCCGGTCTGAGCTTCGGCAATGTGGCCCGGGAATATGACGCAGGCCTCGGTGGTGGCTGCGTGACGGTCGCGCCGCCCTCCAATGTGTACAACAACAACCTCACCATTCTGAACAATCCTGGAGCGCTGCTGAATGCAGAACAAGGCACCATTGCGGTGCGCTACAAAGCGAGAGTGAATCCGCAAGGGGGGCTGGTGATCGCTTCCACCTTTTCGACGGCAGTTATGGCTTGGGTTCCGGGATTGGCCTCTGGGTTCACAACCCTTGGCTGTCGGGCCAAGCACGCATCTACTTTAGTATCGACTGCGGCGCGGTTTGGACGGACGTGGTCTCGCTGAGCGACGGCAATCTTGGCGTCAATGTCACAAACCTCGTCGGCACGTGGGTGCATGCGGTTGCGGTGTGGGATCGGGCTGGCATCGGTGGGTCGGCAGACACCATGCGGCTGTATGTGAACGGGAACCTCGTGGGAAGCTCTGCTGGCACCGCTTGGGGCACGACTTTTGGCGCACAGGCCGAGATCGGGGGCATGCCTGATTTCGGGAGCTACCGCAAGCTGTACATGGACGACCTCAAGCTCTACTCAAGCGCGACTGTTGCTCCGTCGTGCCCAGCTCCAATCCTGAACCTGTCGCAAAGCATAGGGCTCGGATCGCTGCGCGTTGCCAATGTTTGCGGGACGCCCTACGCGGCGGCCTTTAGCACTTTCACGTTGGATACGGCCAACGCTTTTGGCGGGCTCGGGTCCGGGTGGTTCGGTGGCCTGCACATTTCGTTCTTTGATGTCTTTGCACAGTGGAGCATGCAAGCTCCGCCGTTCTTTGACACGCTGAACGCCAGTGGCGCTTCGAGCTTCGATTTTCCGGCCGGGACTTTCACCGCTGCCACGGGGCTCACGATTTACGGTGTCACCGCCGTCCTGCATCCGCTGAGCGGCGCGCTCATCGGGTTCTCTTACCCATTGGCCTACACCTTCCCGTGATGGTGGGCGCTCGCAATGCGAGCGCCATGGAGTCACCTTCCCGCATCCACCGCGTTGATTGACGCAACGCGACGGATCGCGCAACCTGTCTGCGCGGGGCACAGCAGCCTGCGCGGAGTTCGTCATGCCCCAGTACGGTTTCGTTATCGATCAACGCAAGTGCATCGGCTGTCACGCTTGCACCGTGGCCTGCAAAGCCGAGAACGAAGTGCCCGTGGGCAGCTTCCGCACTTGGGTGAAGTATGTCGAGAAGGGCACATTCCCCTCAGTGAAGCGCCACTTCGCGGTGTTGCGCTGCAACCACTGCGACGAAGCGCCGTGTGTCGAAATCTGTCCGGTGACCGCGCTGCACAAGCGCCCAGATGCCATCGTGGATTTGGACCGCGACGCTTGCATCGGCTGCCGCGCCTGCATGCAGGCCTGCCCTTATGACGCGCTGTACTTGAACGAAGACACCGGCACCGCCGAGAAGTGCCACTACTGTGCTCACCGTACAGAGCGCGGCTTAGAGCCCGCCTGCGTCGTGGTTTGTCCCGAGCACGCCATTATTGCCGGCGATGTTTCCGACCCGTCTACAGAGATCGCGCACCACATTGCCACGCAGCCAACGCAGCAGCGGCGCTTGGAAAAGGGCACCAAACCGCGCGTCTGGTACACGGGCGCACTGGATGAAGCGCTGCAACCAGGCGCAGCGCTGGAACAGAGCATGTACCTGTGGTCGGACCGCGCCGAACCGCCGCGCCCTGTTCCGCCAGGCTTCGAGCCGCCGCCAGATCTGATCGCAGCGCTGGATGTGCCGCATCCGCCTTCGTGGGGCTGGCATGTGTGGCTGTACTTGCTGACCAAGAACATCGCCGCTGGTGCGATGTTGGTTGCGCCGCTGCTGCCGTTCCTTGGCCGCGCGCCCGATGAAAGTTCGTTGCTGCGTTTGCTGCCCGAAGCAGTTGCGTTGGCTTTCCTTGGCCTCACGACTGTGTTGTTGGTCATCGACCTTGGCCGCCCCGAACGCTTCTTGTACATCTTGACGCGGCCCAACTGGAACTCGTGGTTGGTGAAGGGCACTTGGATATTGATGGGCTTTGGCCTGCTGACCACACTGTCGTTGGCGTTGCGCTTGTTCGACATGCCCGCCGCTGCCGATGTGGTGCGCTGGGCCAATGTGCCTTTGGCCGTGTTCGCGTCGGGTTACACCGCATTCTTGTTCGCGCAGTGCAAGGGCCGCGATTTGTGGTTGGAGAAGGGCCTGTTCTGGCACCTGATTCTGCAAGCGCTGCTCAGCGGTGCTGCGCTACCTCTGTTCTTGGCGAAGGCCGCAACTTCCGAAGGCATCAAGGTGCCCGCGCCGGTGTTCTTTACACTGCTGGCGGTGCTCAACGTCATTTGGCTCCGCTTCCACACGCGCATGATGCACAGCGACCCAGTGGCGCGGCGCGCCCACGCGCAGTTGCGTGCAACAGGTGCCCCCGGCTTGACTGTGTTGCTGTTCTACGGTGCCGCCTTGTGTGCGCTGCTGCCGGGATTGATCACCACAGCGCAACTGGATTCTGTGTGGCTGAGCACCGCGGCGGCGATCTTCGCCCTCGGCGGGCTGACTCTGTACGAGCGCGCCTTCATCAAGGTCGGTCAGGAGATTCCGAACTCATGAGCGCCGCACCTAATGATCCCCGCACCGCTGGCATGACTAACGCCGACATCGCACCTTCGGGCGAACAGTGGCAAGTGCGCGACCTTGCCACCTTCCCACCCATGGAGCGCTGGGACGATTGGGTGGAATACGACGCGAAAGCGTGGCCGCGCAAAGTGGACAAGCACTACCGCCTCGTGCCCACCACTTGCTTCAACTGCGAAGCCGCGTGCGGGCTCGTGGCCTGGATCGACAAAGAAACCAATCGCATCCGCAAGTTGGAAGGCAACCCGCATCACCCGGCGTCGCGCGGGCGCAATTGCGCCAAGGGCCCAGCCACGCTGAATCAGATTGATGACCCCGAGCGCATTCTGTATCCGCTGAAACGCAGTGGGCCTCGCGGCACGGGGCAGTACGAGCGCACCACTTGGGATGAGGTCATCGGCACTCTCGCGCCGCGCATTCGCAAGGCGTTGCAAGAAGGCCGCCGCACTGAAGTGATGTATCACGTTGGCCGCCCGGGCCACGACGGCTACATGGACCGCGTGCTGCAAAGCTGGGGCGTCGATGGGCATAACTCGCACACCAATGTGTGCAGCGCAGCGGCGCGCTTGGGCTATGCCTTGTGGAGCGGCATGGACCGTCCCTCGCCAGACCACGCGCGCGCGAAGTTCATCTTGCTCATTTCGTCGCACTTGGAGACGGGGCACTATTTCAACCCGCACGCGCAGCGCATCATCGAAGGCATGATGGCTGGGGCGAAGGTGCTCACCATTGATACGCGCCTTTCCAATACCGCGAGCATGTCCACTTGGTGGCTGGCGCCGCAGCCGGGCACCGAAGCCGCGCTGCTGCTGGCTTTCGCGCATGTCATGGTGAAAGAGAAACTGCACGACAGCGAGTTCGTGAAGCAGTGGCTGAATTGGCGCGAATATTTGGACGCGAAGCACCCGCAGGGGCCGCGCACTTACGAAGCCTTCGAAGCGCAGATGATTGCGCACCTATCGAAGTTCTCGCCGGAGTGGGCTGCCGCCGAGTGCGGTGTGCCCGCTTCGCGCATCGTGGAACTCGCGCGCGAAATCGCCAAAGCCCGTGGCGCGTTGGCGGCGCATGTGTGGCGCGCAGCAGCAGCCGGGCACTTGGGTGGCTGGCAAGTGGCACGCTGCATGCAGTTCTTGTGCGTGTTGACTGCTTCAGTGAACACCGCTGGCGGCACGCACCTCGCGCCCACCAACAAGTTTGTGCCCGCGCCTTTCAAGAAGCCACGCCCACAAGAAGTGTGGAGCGAATTGCTGTACCCCGAGGAATATCCGTTCTCGCACCACGAGTTGTCGTTCCTGCTGCCGCACTTCTTGAAGGAGGGGCGCGGCAAGTTGGACACCTATTTCACGCGGGTCTACAACCCGGTGTGGACCAACCCCGACGGCGGTTCATGGATGGAAGTGCTGAAGGACGAGAAGTTAGTGGGCCTGCATGTGGCCATGACACCCACTTGGAGCGAGACGGCGATTTTTGCCGACTATGTGCTGCCGATGGGCCACGGCGCGGAACGCCACGACATCCAGAGCCAAGAAACTCATGCGGCACGCTGGATTGCTTTTCGTCAGCCGGTGTTGCGCGTGCATCGCGAGCGCAACGGCGAAAAGATCGAGTGGACTTATCAGGCCAACCCTGGCGAAGTCTGGGAAGAAGACGAGTTCTGGATTCGCTTGTCGTGGGCTATCGATGCAGATGGCAGCTTGGGGATCCGCCCCATGTTCGAATCGCCGTACCGCGCGGGGCAGTGCATCACAGTGGAGGAGTACTACCGCTGGATCTTCGAGAACAGCGTGCCCGGCCTGCCCGCTGCTGCTGCGGCGCAGTCTCTGAGCCCGTTGGAATACATGCGCCGCTATGGCGCGTTTTTGGTGCAAGAAGAAGTCGGCGAAGTGTTCCGCGAGCGCGTGGACACTACGGGCGCAACGCTGGACGAAGCGAGCGGGGCGTGGAAGCGCGGCGGCCAAGTGGTGGCCATCGATGTCGCGGGCACGCCCTGCGCCGGTTTTCGCACGCCCACCAAGCGGCTGGAGTATTGGTCGCCTACGGTGGAAGAGTGGGGCTACGGCGAAGCCAACGCGCTGCCGAATTACATCGAGAGCCATGTGCATCCGAAGCACTTGAACAAGGATGCTGGCGAATTTGTGTTGCTGCCGAATTTTCGGTTGCCCACGCTGATCCACACACGAAGCGGCAACGCCAAGTGGCTTTACGAATTGTCGAATAGCAACCCGGTGTGGGTGCACCCGGAAGACGCGTGGAGCTTGGGCGTGCGCACCGGCGATCTTGTGCGCATCACCACGCGCATCGGGCACTTCGTGAACAAGGTGTGGGTGTCTGAAGGCATTCGGCCTGGCGTGGTTGCGTGCTCGCATCACTTGGGGCGCTGGCGTTTGCCCGGCGCTGCTGCAGGCTCTGACGGCGGCGGGTCCAACACGAGCCCCGGTGTGGATCGTTGGTCGTCAGCGTTGGTTGCGTTGCATGTCGACAGCAAAGAGCTAGTGATGAAGCGCCTCGAAGACATCAAGCCGTTCAAGTCATCAGATCCCGATTCGAAGCGCGTGTGGTGGACCGATGGTGGCGTCCACCAGAACCTCACCTTTCCAGTGCAGCCCGACCCAATCAGTGGCATGCACTGTTGGCACCAGAAGGTCAAGGTCGAGAAGGGCCGCAAGGGCGACCGCTATGGCGACATTCATGTGAACCTCGAGAGTTCGATGGCTATTTACCGCGAATGGTTGGGGCTAGCGCGTAAAGGCTCTGGTCCCGAGGGGTTGCGTCGTCCGTTGTGGTTCTCCCGGGCCGTGGCTCCTGCTCCGGCAGCATGGAAAAAGCCCTGATTCCTGAGGGTGCCAACACGATGAGGCGGGGTATTGCCTGCAGGTGTATGCTGGTGCCGCTCCGCATGTGGGACATCTGCCCTTTCAAGTAGAGCAAGAAAAGGAACCAAGCATGAAACCAACGAAGGTGTTGCTCGCGGCTGTGGTCGCTGGCTTCTTCGCGAATCTCGCTGCGGCTCAAGCGCCGCAAAGTGAGACCATCGCGTTCAGTCACAAGATCCCTACCAAGTGGGAGTATGTGCTCCCTAGGGAGACTTGGACTCCTGTCAGCAATGGAATCAACATCGCGCATGCAGGCGGAGCCGCCTTCGCTGCGGAGGTGCAAGGTTCCGCACTCGCGGTTGACACCAACGGCGACGGCAAGGTGGACGACAAGGCTAAGGGCATCAGCGCGGAACTCGCGTTGAAGGCCAAGAGCATTGATGGTCGCACCTTGAACTACGGCATCCGCCTCGTCAAGACGGGCGAAGCGTGGAGCTATGCCGCAGGCGGCGCCATGGTGGGCAAGGCCCGTGGCGAAACCATCGCTGTGATCGATCAGAACAACAACGGCAACTACAACGACTACGGCACTGATGCCATGGTGGTCGGTGGTGGTGAAGCTGCTGCGTTCTTGTCGCGCGTGGTGAATCTCGGTGGCGACCTGTTCAACTTCGAGATCAACGCTGACGGCAGCTCTGCAACGCTCACCGCATGGGAAGGCGAAGCAGGCGTGCTGGATGTGCGCAAGGGTTTCGAAGGCAAGGGTGACATCAAGGCTGTGGTCGTTTCCAACGAACGCGGCGATGTGTCATTCAATGCAGCGAGCACGAAGAAGGGCCTGAAGATTCCTGCGGGTAACTGGGTCATCACCAGCGGCCTCGTCAGCCAAGGCAGCGAAAGCGTGCGCCTGGCGCAAGGCAACATGGCAGCGATTGCTGTGTCTAAGGACGCCAACACCGAGATGTCTTGGGGCGGACCGATCAGCATCGACTTCCAGTACGCCATCAACGGCGACAAGCTGACGGTGCCCTACAACTTGAAGTATTACGGGCGCAGCGGCGAGGAATATCGTGAATTCCTGCCCGATGCGACTAGCCCGCAAATCGTGGTGATGGACAAGAAGAAGCGCATCTTGCTGAGCACCAGCCGCTTCCCCGGCTGTTGAGGCGGTGGCTTTAGCGAGTACTCCGGGAGAGTACCCACCGACAAGGAAGTGGATGTCACCATCGAGCACCAGCGCGCAATGTTTGGACGCATGACTGCAAGTCCGAAGGCAGATGCGCCGAAAACAGGATCATCAACACCTGCCAAGGTGGTTTCGGCCGCCGGCGGTAACTGACCGGCATAGGTCCGGCCGACTCCCCGGGTGACGCTCACCGCGTCATCCGGGGATTCTTTTTTTTTCTGCGCTGCACCCATCAAGCCCCACGCGCTTCATCCGAACATGCAGTTGTCGCCCGTGCCTTTGGTGCGGTGCGGCGTGAGAACGGCGAACGGGACTGTTGGTTCGGAGTGAGCCGGAACGAAATGAACAATTCGGCCCCTCGCGGGTCGATTCCTCGGGCGGAGGAGACTGGACGGGTCTCCTTAAGGGGGAAGGCGCGGACTTCGGTCCGTGTACTTGTGAAGGACGGCTGGAAGGTGAAGCGCCCCGGTGGCCTCTGGGCCCTCGGGGCGCTTCTTTTGTTTTCGCGCGCCCGCATGCGGGATAAACGCCAATTGCTCCCTCGTGCTTGAAGGGTCGCACCTGCGTTTCTACACTTCTCGCGCTTCGGAACTTCGGTTCCCAAGTGGGCTCGGCACCACGGTGCACGGGTCGCATCGTTTGGGGACGTGGCGCAATTGGTTAGCGCGTCGGCTTGTCACGCCGAAGGTTGCGGGTTCGAGTCCCGTCGTCCTCGCTTTTTCCCTGCGGGCCGCCTTTTCGGGCGGCCCGGAGTCGTTTTTGGCGACCGCGCTACCGGCTCCGTTACAGATGCACTTGTGCTTGCAGGCCAAGTGAGCGCACGCGAGCGGCAAGGGCCTCGAGCCACGCAGCGTCGAGCTGAGTGAGCCGCGCTGCCTCGGGCTGATGGGATGCGCGCGCCAATCCGTACAGCGTCACGCCGCGCAGTGGCGCGCCGCTGGCCAGTGCGCGTTCCAGCAGCGCTAACCACGCAGCGCATTCAGATTCTGAGGGTGGTGCACCATCCACTGCAAACATCGCGGCCTGCACCCGCGTAGGGCAGAGCTTGGCGCAGGTGATGAGGTTGCTCAACGCGCGCTCTGCACTGATGCCGGCATCGTTCACAGCGCGCAGGCCTTCATCGGTGCCGCGGTCCAGTTTGAACCACACTTCGCCGCCATGCGCAGCCAGCACACGCAGCCCATCTTGAACGCGCACTTGTGCAACGAGGCTGCCGTTGGTGATCAGCACCAGCGCCGCGCTCGCGGCACCTCGCACCTCCGCCACGATTTGCACCACCTCAGGAAACTCGTGGGCACTGGTGGGCTCGCCGTCGCCAGAGATGGCGAAGTCACGCAGCTCCAATGCGTTGGTGCCTGCATGGGCCGCGAACGATCCATCCAACACCTGCGCCATGAACCCTGTGAGTTCCGTGCGCAGCAGCGCGAGGTCGATGGTTGGTGCAGCGCCGCGCACTAATCCCTCCACCTGGCAATAGATGCAGCGCCAGTTGCAGGCGCGGTTCGGATTCAGGTTGATGCCGATGGACAGACCACCCGAGCGGCGCGACAGCACCGGATAGACATAGACCAACCCCGCGGCGTCGCGGCGATGATCGTCGTGTGAAAGTCCTTGGCCGGCCACGCGATTCTCCGGGTCCCACAGCGTGTGCGACCCGGCGAATCTTAGCGGGTGAAACCGGTGTCGGTGGTGACTGGCAAGTGACACTGCACGCAGCGCGTGCGTTCAGGGTGCGAGCAACGGATTTCTGCGCGGGCGGCAGGGCCGGTGTGGCAGGCGAGACAATTCTCGCGCATGTGGATTGGATGCGGCATCGTTGGTGGTGCCAGCGTGTGTTGACGCTCACCTTTGCGCATGGTCTGCGGCACGCCGCGGAAACTGTTCGCACGGAACTCAGCGGTTGTGTTCACTTCCACATGGCACTGGCGGCAGCGACTGTCTTCGCTCATGCCCGCAGTGTTTTCATGAGGCGATGGTGGCGCGTAGCCCACAGCGGGCACAGACATTCCGGTTTCGTTGTGGCATTGCACGCAGCGCATGCCGAAGGGCTTGTGCGGGATGACAGGCGGCGCGCCCTCGTAGGCGCGGCGTTCTGCGCGCACCGGCGCAGGCGAGGGCTTGGCGCTGGCTTGCTCCTGCGGTTTGTCGCCGCAGGCGCAGAGCAGCAGTAGCAGGGCCGTTAGGCCAAGATGCGTTCGATGCGGACAGCGCATTTTTTGTAGTCCGGTTCTTTGGAGATGTTGTCCATAGCGTCCAGCGTCAGCATGTTGATCAGCCGGCTCTCGTCGAAGAACGGCACGAACACGCTGCCACGCGGCGGGCGGCCGCGCTGGTCGATTTGCACGGCGCACTCCAACGCGCCGCGCCGCGTCACCAAGCGCACTTTGTCGCCGCCTTGCACACCCAGTTCTTGCGCATCGGCGCGATTCAGTTCCACATAAGTCTGCGGTGCAGCCTGATGCAGTTGTTTGACGCGCCGCGTCATAGAGCCAGAGTGCCAGTGCTCGAGAATGCGCCCTGTGCACAACCAGAATGGGTATTCCTTGTCGGGCACTTCCGCCGGCGGGTGATAAGGCCGGAAAAACACCGCAGCCTTCTCGCCATAGCCCTTCGCTTTGTAGAAGTGCACGCCCTTAGCTTTTTTCACAGCGGCGTCGTGGCCTGCTGCGTAGCGGTAGCGCGTCTCTTTGCCGTCGATCACGGGCCAGATCATGCCGCGCGTGTCGCGTAGTTGCTGATAGCTGGCCAGATCTTTCGCCGTGCCCAATGTGAAGGTGCGGTACTCCTCGAACATGGGCTCGTGCCAGTTGTTCGCGTCCCACGGGAACAGCGCGCCCATTCCCATGCGCTTGGCGACTTCAATGATTTGCCACGCATCTTCGCGGGCTTCACCGGGCGGATCGACCAGCTTGTTCCACTGTTGCGTGCGGCGTTCGGAATTGCCGAACACGCCTTCGCGCTCCACCCACGCGGCGCTGGGCAGGATGAGGTCCGCCACGTCCGTAGTTGGGGTGGGGTAGATGTCGCTGACGATCAAGAAGCGCCCGTCATTCGGCTTGCGCTGCATGCGTGCCAAGTTGGGCATGGTCTGCCAAGGGTTGGTGACTTGCACCCACATCACGCCGATTTCGCCGCGCGCGAAGGAGCGGAACATGTCCACAGCGTGCAAGCCCGGCTTCGCCGGAATGGTGCCCGCGGGCAAGTTCCAGATCTTCTCGGTCTTGGCGCGGTGCTCGGGGTTCATCACCACCATGTCTGCGGGCAGGCGGTTTTGCAGCGTGCCCACTTCGCGCACGGTGCCGCAAGCCGAAGGCTGGCCTGTCAGGCTGAACGGGTTGGCACCAGGCCGCGAGATCTTGCCGGTGACCAAGTGGATGTCGTTGATGAGGTTGTTCATCCATGTGCCGCGCACATGTTGATTCACACCCATGCACCACATGGACACCGTGCCGCGGTTGCGTTCGCCGTAGAGCGTGGCGAGGGCGCGGATCTGTTCCGCTGGCACACCCGTGGTTTTCGACACAGCGTCCGGTGTGTACTCCGCCAGCAATTTCACGAACTCTGCTTGAGTCGAATCGCTCACCTTGTCGGCGAATTCGTACTTCTCTGCTTCGGTGCCACTGCCGCTGGGCGCCACCGGCATCATTCCTCTCAACCCGCCGTTTCTATTCTCTGAATACGGGCAGGCGCTTCCATCATTATTCACTGGGTTTATTGGCACTCTCGATGCTGCGGGCCAAGCGACGGCGGCATTGAACACGCCGAACTACGCACCGCTGATCGGCCTCACGCTTTACGCGGCCGCGGTCACCAACGACCCTGCGGGGCCGTTTGGCATTGGGCGCGTGAGCAACGCTGTCAGCACAATATTCACCACGCCCACGCCGGTGATTGCGAGTGTCGCGCCGGCCATCGGCGGCACCAACGGCGGCAACGTCGTCACCATTAATGGCTCATCGTTTGTGGCAGGCGCGGCGGTGAGTTTCGGTGGTGCAGCAGCCACGAATGTCGCGGTGCTGAGTGCGACGCAGATCTCTTGCATTGTGCCCGCGCGGCCCACAGGTCCCGTCGGGTCTGTCAGCGTGACTGTGACGAACAACGGCGGCGTGGTAGGAACTCTCGCCAATGCCTACACCTATCAGTGGTCTTATGCGGCGCCCACACTGACCGCAGTGTTGCCCGGCAGCGGCGATGTTGCTGGTGGCATGCCTGTGATTATTAGTGGCAGTGGTTTTGTGCTGGGCGCAACTGTCAGTTTCGCTGGCGCTGCGGCCACGCAGGTGTTTGTCATTAGCCCTACAGCGCTCGTCTGCCTCACACCCACGGGCCTTGTGGGCCCAGCGAATGTGCTGGTCACGAATGTGGATTCACAATCTGTGACGCTCACAGCGGGATTCATCTATATCTATCCAAACCCAGCTCCTACGGTTGGCGCGGCGCTGCCCAATGACGGGCCTATTGCTGGCGGCGCACCGCTGAGCATTAGCGGCACCGGCTTTCTTGCGGGGGCAACTGTCAGCATTGGTGGTGTTGTTGCGACTCAAGTAGCGGTGGTGAGCGCCACCTCGATCACTTGCCTCACGCCTGCTAGGCCGCTTGGCAGCGCAAGCATCGTGGTCACGAATTTTGACACGCAATTCGGCACCCTTGCGAATGGCTTCAGCTACATCGCGAATTTATCGCTCGCGTCGGTGAGCCCGCTCAGCGCTATTCCGGGCACACCCATCACCCTCACGGGTGCGGGTTTCCAAGCGGGTGTCGCGCTGCTGGTGGGCGGCGTGTCTGTCACGCCCACTTCCGTCAGTCTGACGCAGATCGTGTTTCCTATGCCGCTGGGCACGTCTTGCGCAACCGTGCTCAACGTGACGAACTCCAGCACGCAGTCCGCGAACATTGCGTTCAATCCGGCGCCCACCATCACATCTGTGGCCTACGGCACCGGTCCCGTCACCGGCGGCAACCTATTCTTCATTCTCGGCACCAACTTCCACCCCGGCACCACAGTCACTGTCGGTGGCGCCACCGCCACCATTCAGTCGCTGTCCATCACATCCATTTTCGCCACCGCGCCTCCCGGCACCCTCGGCCCCGCCGCCCTCGTGGTCACTTCACCCTCCGCCTGCTCCGCCTCCGCCATCTACACCTATCAGTGAGAGCTTGGTGGGTTCGGCTTGCGCGGCGCTCGACGTCCGCACTATGCTTGCGGCACAGCGGGTCGCGCCGCATCGGCAATGAGCGATGCCCGCTTTGTTTTGGTGAGCGGTCGTGACGTGCATGGCCCAGATCCGTTTCATGAGCCTCCGAGAGTAAGCCTCTGGGGGACAGAGTCTGCGTTTTCCTGAAGCGGCTTAGAACCCCATGGGGGCTTGCAGTTTCAATCCGCCTCAACCTCTTTCATCCACACGAAAGGGTGAAGTTTCGTTCTTCAACGGGCTGGTCGGGGTAATGCTGTGGTACAAAGGCGGGCCAGCCAGCACTTGCAAGAATCGTCGCGGCTCGCGCAGCCGCTTGGTTAGTGGCGCGGCGTATTCGCGCTGAAAAGTTGGGCTTTGTGATTTACTCATTGCGTTGAGTAAAATTACTCAATGTACTGAGTAAAGGCACGTGGAGTGGGGATGGGCAGATGGCGTCGCGGCGGAGCCCAAAGTGTCAACGCTTGGTCGATAGTGCCGCTGGCGGTGCGGTGGGTTAGAGGCGTTCGATGATGCGGTTGCGGTCGTCGAAGACGAGGACGCGTGGTTTGTGCGCGGCGATTTCGTCGGGAGCAAATTGGCCGAAGGCGCACACGATGACGCGATCGCCGGGCAGCGCGTGGCGGGCGGCGGCACCGTTCACAACGAGTTGGCCTTTGCCGCGTTCACCCACGATGGCGTAGGTTTCGAGGCGGTAGCCGTTGTTGCAGTTCAACACCTGAATCTTCTCGTAGGGCAGGATGCCTACGGCTTCCAACCAATCGGGGTCCACCGAGAGGCTGCCTGGGTATTCAGGCTCGACCCCCGTGACCACCACCCGATGCAGCTTGCCGATCAGAAGTTCTCGATTCATCGGGCTCCGTTGTATCCCGAAGGCCATTAGTGCCCAACCGCCCGCGCCGCTGGGGCCGCTCTCGAACCGCCGCCCGGAGGTGTCGTGAAAAACGACACTCGACGCGCATCTTATTTTTCAGTGTGCCCCGTGCGTGGCCGAAAAGGAGCGCACAGGGGACGCATCAAGCCGGCGGCCGCAAGGCCGGTGAGACCCGGTGAGGTGTGTCCGAGAGGAAGTTCCGACGCTTCGCTTCATGACTCCTTGACAGTCCCGTTTCCGAGAGGGGTGCACCAGGCCGGTGTGCCCCTCTTCTTTTTAGGCGCACAGAACGCGATGTTTGAATGCTGGCACTAATGGAGGAGGCGGGGACGCGCGGGAAGGAAGTCCGCTGCGTACACTCGCGCCCATGACGCGAGCGAAACTTGTTGGCCTGTTGCTGCTGCTGGCAGCGTGTGCGCATCAGGGGGCCACGGCGCCCAGCGTCGTTGGCCACAACGGCATGGTGGTGTGCACTGAACCTCTGGCCGCAGAGGCGGGCTTGGAGATGTTGCGCGCCGGTGGCAATTGCGTGGATGCGGCGGTGGCCACGGCGTTTGCTCTTGCGGTGACATGGCCTTCAGCCGGCAACCTTGGCGGCGGTGGTTTCATGATCGTGCGCATGGCTGACGGCCGCGAAATCGCGCTGGACTTTCGCGAGACTGCGCCGGCTGCTGCAACGCGCGACATGTACTTGGGGCCCGATGGCAAACCCGTGCCTGGTCGCAGCACCATCGGCCATTTGGGTGTGGCCACGCCCGGCAGCGTGCCCGGCTTGTGCACCGCACTGGCGCGCTATGGCACCTTGCCGCTGGAGCGCGTGTTAGCCCCAGCCATCGCACTGGCGGAAAGCGGATTCCCGCTGACGCGCCAGCATGTGGCCGCGCTGAACTACTCGCGCAAATTGCTGGGCACCAACGAGGAAACCAAGCGGGTGTTCCTGCAAGGTGAGCAGCGCAGCGTGCAGCCAGATTTGGCGCGCACTCTGAAGCGCTTGGCGGCGAACGGCGAACGCGAATTCCGCGATGGCGAAACCGCCAAGCAAATCGTCGCCGAAATGCAGCGCGGCGGTGGGTTGGTGAGCGCGGCGGACTTGCGCGATTACACCGTTATTGAACGGGCACCTGTGCGCGGGAGCTATCGCGGCTTTGAAGTGCGTTCGATGCCGCCACCATCCAGCGGCGGCGTCGCACTGCTGCAAATGCTGCACATGCTGGAGGGCTTCGAATTGCGCTCGATGGGTTGGCAATCGGCTCAAGCCCGCCACTGGATTGTCGAAGCGATGAAACGCGCCTTTGCTGACCGCGCGCGGTGGATGGGCGACCCCGATCAAAGCCCCATTCCTGTCGATGCCATGTTGAGCCCCGCGCATTTGGCCGCGCAACGTGCATCGCTTGGCGATCGCGCCAGCACGCCGGACGCAGCAGCGCTGCCATTGCAGCGCGAGCAGCCGCAGACCACACACCTTTCGGTTGTCGACGCCCACGGTGGCGCCGTGGCCATGACCACGACACTGAATGGATCGTTCGGATGCGGCGTCACGGTGCGCGGCGCGGGCTTCTTGCTGAATAACGAAATGGACGACTTCGCCGCAGCCCCCGGAGTGCCCAACATGTATGGGCTGGTGCAAGGCGAGGCCAACGCGGTGGCGCCGCTGCGCAGGCCGCTGTCGTCGATGACGCCGACGATTCTGCTACGCGATGGCGAAGTGGTGTTTGTCACGGGCAGCCCGGGCGGGCCGACGATTATCAACACGGTGCTGTTGTCCATCCTTGCGCATGTGGATGGTGCACTGGATGCCGCTGCAGTGGTGGCGGCAGCGCGCTTCCACCACCAGTGGAACCCAGACCGCATCGCGCATGAGGCCGGCACTTTCGCGCCCGCGCAACGCGCGGCACTGGAAGACCGCGGCCACATTTTCGCAACCATTTTTGACAGTCAAGGCGATTGCCATGTCATCCAACGCGACCCGCGCACGGGACGGTTGCATGGTGCAGCAGACCCCCGTGGCGGTGGCCGCGCCGCAGGTTGGTGAAATGCTGCGCTTTCAAATCGACTCGCGCTGCGGATCGGAGGAATGCGTCATCGACGCGCTCGTGTGCACGGTTGGCCGCGCAGACGATTGCGTTGTGGCCTTGCCGCAACTCACCGATCTCTCGCGGCACCATTTCCGATTAGTGTTGGAGGGCGCAACGCTGCGTGTGGAAGATGTTGGCTCGCGCCACGGCACTTTTGTGCGCGGGCAGCGCGTGGGCTCGGCGCCGTTGCAAGTGGGAGATGTCGTGCAAGCTGGTGGTTTGAAGCTGACGGTGCTGGAGTTTTGCGCCGCGCAGGACAACAGTGCAGAGGGCACCGCGGTGATGCCGGGCGCATTGGTGCGGCGTCATGGGGGTGTCGATGCGGTGGAGGCGTTGGCAACGGACACATTTCCGGGGTTGCGATTGTTGCGCCGCATAGGGGCTGGTGGCATGGGCGTGGTGTATGCCGCGGAAGCACTTGGGCCGATCGCGCGCATGGGGTCCGCGCCCAGTGCATCCTCGTCTGCGCACGCGGCGACGCAACAGAGCGCAGGCGCACAGCAACCGCAACGGCAGGTGGCTTTGAAAGTGCTGCGGCCGCAGCTCGCGGCATCGGACATCGCATTGCAGGAGTTCTTCGAAGAGATGCGCATTCTCGCGGGGCTGGACCACCCCGGCATCGTGCGCTTTTTGGGCCACGGCCAAGCGAACGGCCTGCATTACCTGATCATGGAATTGGTGGAGGGCGAAACGGCGCGCGAGAAATTGCGGCGCGGTGGTCCGCTCCCGTGGCGTGAAGCGATGCAGATTGCCTATGAAGTGACGCGCTCGCTGCTCGCTGCGTGGCGACATCATCGTGTTGTGCACGGCGACATCAAGCCCGCCAACATGCTGCTGACCTTGCAAGGTGCCACGAAGCTCTGCGATTTCGGCCTCTCGCAGGTGAGCACGGCGCAGGCGCGCACTTTCGATGTTGTCTCCCGCAACGCCGACCGGCGCGGCACTGCGGCTTACAGCGCGCCCGAATTGTTCACAGGGACGCAACCGCGCAGCGTGGCCGCAGATATTTACGCACTCGGTATTTCCCTGTTCCAATTGATCAGCGGACGCTTGCCGTTTGAACAACTGGAAGTCGCGGCGTTGCGCGCGGCGCACGCGAGCCAGCCGCTGCCAAGCCTTGCGGCGTTGCGTCCCGATCTGCCCGCCGCAGTGCCTGCTTTGATCGAGCACATGTGCGCGAAAGACCCTGCGCGTCGCCATCGCGATCACGACGAACTGCTCTCTGACCTCGACCTGCTGCGTTGATCAGCAACTGCAGATCATGCGAGCGCACCCGCTCAAAAAAAGAGACAGCGCGGGGGTTTGAAGCCCCGCGCCATCTTGCGACTCATCGGCGGCAACAGGCCGCCGCAGTTTCAGTTCACCACAAGGGCGTAGTGCGCCGTAGTGACGGGATGGAAAGTGAGGGTCGAGCCCGCGAGGTCGAAGCCCAGCGGGAACACCTCATAGATCGCGCCGTGCAGCACGCGCCAGTCGTTGGTGCTCAGGTCCATCGGCGTTGCGGCGGATGCATTCAAGCCAGGGCTGATGCCGCTGATGCAGTCGCCCAGCGCCACAGTGCCGTAGTCCATGGTGATGTCACCGTTAGAGAACAGCGTGCAAGTGGCCGTGTTGCTGTCCGCTGTGCCGAATTGCGGGACGTTGGTCCAAGCGATGCGAGCCCATGCGCCAGCGGGATCTTCGCTGTAGTCGACGGTGCCGCCGCTCGACGGGTCGAGGTCGTCCCACAGCACAGCGATGCTGGGTTCATCAGCCAAGTGGTTTGCACTGGTCTCGATGGCGAGCGGCAAACCGCCCGTGAAAGTGATGCGGCCGTTGCTGCTGACATGCGCGCTGGTGTAGCTGCCGCCATAGAACGGGAAGCTCATGAACGAGAAGGCCGCTGGCATGACTTGGTCGTTGCCGAGAGCGAGGTTGGTCACTGGTTGTGCCGTCACCAGGGCCGGATGCACGCCAACAGTGACAAGGTTGCTGCTGCGAGCCGAGCCACTAGTTGGGTCCAACGTCACTGCCTGCAGGTAGGCATGTTGCCCCACTTGCGCAGGATCGTTCGCCATCACCAGGGTGACAGCCACACCGCCGACAGCATCCAACTGCGTCTTCGGGAAGATGTACACCTTGGGCGACATAGCGAGGTCGATCATGCAACCCAGCGACGCCACATAGTAGGGGCGCACATCTTGATCAATCGCGAAGTAGACGGTGCCTCCGTTGGGCCCGCCTGCAAGCGTGATCGTGTACGGCTGCCCAAGGGACAGCGTGGTGGCCTGCAGCGACACCTGAGCCGTGAGGCTGGCAACGCAGCAAAGCAGAACAGCAACAACAGAGAAAATTGAAAACTTCATCGTGACTCCTTCGGAGAATTGGGGGAATGGCGCTCGGTGCCTCTTTGGCCGTTGCACCGGAGCTTTTGTCAGTCCTTCGAACCAGAACATGTATCGGCGGGGATGCTGCGTGCCTTTAGAGCACGATGGGCTGCAAGTTACGCCGCGGCGCAGATTTAGAGATGAGCAAAACTGGGGGATTGCGGGCGAGCAGCAGGCGGAATCGGATGCGCACTAATGGAACAAGGGCGGGGATCAGCGGACCCAGCGATAACCCGCACCTTGACGCACGATGGAGATGCGCTGGTTGTGCATGTCGAAGGGATTGCAGCAGGGCAGGAAGCTCTCGAAGAGCGGGCCTGCGCCGTTGCTTGTGCCACAGCCTGCGGCACCGCTGAAATTCGCCACGCTCAGCGCGCCTTGCAGCGCACCGGGGGCGATGCCCACCAGTGAGTCGGAGAGTTCGATGCCAGGCCAAGTCATTGAAATGGCACCGCTGGGATACAGCGTCACCTGCGCGTTGTTGTTGTCTGGCAAATAAAACTGCGGCACGCCTGACCACGACACTTGGAACGCGCTGCTATTCGAACACGTACTGACCGAGCCTTGCACTTGCGGCGACAAGTCGTCCCACAGCGCGGCGATTTTGGGCAAGCCAGAAATGAGATCGCCAACTTGTTCTGTCGGGTCAATGCTTGTGCCGCCAAATGTGAGCAATCCATTGCTGCTGATGCCTACTTGCGTCCACACTTGCCCATAGAACGGGAACGAGAACGGCAGCGGCACTACGACAGCAGAGTCTTCACCCAGCGCGAGTGGGGTCAGAACACCCGCACCGCACGGCGCAGGATGGATGCCTTGCGACAGTGGGTTGCTGAGCAGCACGCCGCCAGGCGCAGTGGGCGAGAGGCAAGCTGCTTGCGCATACACCATGTTGCCGGCGTAGGCCGCATCGGCATGCACCGAGGACCCGAAGCCAAGCCCGCCGAGGTTGTTCAGCGACAGCCAAGTCACTGCATAAAGCGCGGGCGTGAACCCGAGGTACACCGTTCCGATATTGGCTATTTGCACTGGGCCGCGCGATTGGTCCAGCAACACATGCATGGGGGCATTTGGCGTGCCGCCAGAAAGCTGAATGCTGAAGGGCTGGCCAACCATGAGTGGCGTGGCGGTCATGGTGAACTGCTGCGCGGCAAGCGCGCCAGCGACGACGACCATTGCACAGAGGCTGAACAGAATGCGATGCATGTAGCGATTCCCTTCTCAATGCATAGACCGCCGCCAACGCGGCTGATCAGAAGCGTGCCGAGGTCACTTTCGGCCGGAAGGGCGCGGCGGTTGAATCGGCACCAAAGGTGCGCGACGGCGCATGTCTTGCAGCGATTCAGCGCGTAGGGCGGAACACGAACGGGTCGGGTTCGAAGGGGCCATCCAGCAAGATCTGGCCCGGGGCGGTCACGCTGATGCGGTATTCGCGCCCAGCCAGCAGTGGCTTGTGCACGGCTGTGCCTTGCGCGGTGCGCACGCCATCTTCGTCCGCCGCGGCCTTATCGGAGCAATAACTTTGGAAGCGCCGCCACAAACGCATCTCGGCGTCGCGCAGCGCGGCGTCACCGCTGCTGAATTGTGCGGGCACAGGGTTCTGCGCATTACCGACTTCCAGCGCAGCCCCAGAATCAGGGGATTGCTGTTCGCCCCACACACGCGTGAACAGGGTCAGCGTGTGGCCGCGCAGCGGGTCGCCTTCCGCGATGTCTTCAGCAGAGAAAATGATCTGCCTAGCATCGAAATGCACATCGGCACCGCGCACTTCCAAGCGCTTCAAGGCGGCACCGGGCAGCAATTTCCCCGCAGCATCGGTTTCAGCCCAAAGCAGCACTGTGTTGGTGCTGCCCGCAGCATCGGTGTTGATGCTCTCCACCAACACACGCGCGCGGCGCGTCTCGCTTGTCAAACGAGAAATGCGCAAGCGCAAATCGGCAATCTGTGCCCGCAGTTCCGCTTTCTCGAGGCGGTCTTCAACGATGGTCCACGCAAAAAGCAGCGCCACCACAGTCAGCGCCAGCCAACCCATCAGGCGCACTTTGTTCAGCAAAAAACTCTCAGTGGCACTCACGCGCTCACTTTACCCTGCAATGCGCCCTCCGTAGGATTCGCGCCATCATGCACGCAGGCGGCACAGCAGCAGACAGACGGACCTTGGCTGGGCTCTTCGCCACCAAGGCCGCGGGGTTGGCGCTGGTCTTCATCAGTGGCGTGCTACTCGCGCGCATCCTCGGCCCTGCAGGCAAGGGCGCGGTGGATGTCACTCTGTCGCTGTTCGCGTTGCTGATGCTGCTTTATCCCAGCCTCGAAGAGCCGCAGTTGATGCTGTTAGCGCGCGACTCTTCGTGCGCGGGCCGCCTCGCTGGCAACGCTGTGGTCGTGGCGCTGCTCTCAGGTGCGGTCATCTTCGGCGCGTTCGAGTGGTTCGTGGCGGATGGCGACGGCTTGTTAGCACTGTTGCATCCGCGCGCCGCGAGCATCAATTCAAGCGCTGGATCTTCTAATGGAGTGGATGCACAACTCTTGCTGCTGCTGGTGTGGGCCGCACCATTTGAAATCTTGGCGCGCGTACTAACAGGCGTGCTGCAAGGCTGCCGCAATATGCGCGCATTCAATGCTGTGCACTTGGCGCGCAATGGAGCGCTGCTGCTGGCGGTGCTGCTGTTAGTGGTTCTTGGCGACGCAGGCGTGCGCGGTGCGGTGCAGGCATGGGCGTGGTCGTCGGTGGCAGCGGCACTCGTTGCGCTGGTGGCCGTGCTGCGCGACAGCGCTATTCGCGCCAGTGGGTTCGGCGTGCGCTGGGGATTACTGCGCGATCAACTCAGCGGCGGCCTGCGTGTGCAAGGGGCAGTGATCGCAGCCGCGGTCATTCTGAGTGGCGACCAACTGATCTTGTGGCACTACCACGGTGCTGCGGCGGTGGGGCCATATGCCTTGGCCGCAGCACTCAGCGGACAATTGCGCCGCTTCATGGTGCAGCCGGTGAAGGAAATGTTGGGGGCAGCGCTGGCGCAAAGCGGCAGTGACAGTGCGGCGTTGGCAGCGAGCATCGCAGCGGCTTCGCGCCGCGTTCTTGCGTTGTTGTTGCCACCCAGCGTGCTGTTGGCGCTGCTGGCTTGGCCGTTGCTTTACGGCGTATACGGCGAGGGCTTTGTGGCAGCGTGGACACCTCTGTTGCTGCTGTTGCCTGGAGGATTGCTGTGGGCCGCCGCCGTGGTGTTGTCGTGGTGGTTGGTGGCGACGAATCAGTTGTTGCTACTGACAAGCATCGGGCTGCTGTTCGCTGCTACGAATGTGGCCTTGAATCTCTGCTTTGTTCCGCAAGGCGCAGCACTTGCGGCGGCTTGCACCAGCACGCTGTGCTACGCGCTGCATGCAGTGGTGCTGGCCATGCTCTTCTGTTGCGCCAGCAAGACTTCGTGGCGTGGGCTCTGGCCTCGCAGCGCCGACTACGCCCTGTGGAAAGATGCGCTGCGTTTGGTGTTGCCAGCGCGCAAGCGTTGATGCGTCATCCGCCGGGTTGCAGCAATGCGCGCCAACGCTGCGCCGCTTCTGCATTCCCCAAGCTGTCGTGCAGCCGCACCAACTGTTGCAACACTTGTTCGCGCAGTGGATCGGTCGTGGGCACACAGGTGGCAGCGGTTTCGAGCGCGGCAATAGCTTTGGCGCCTTCCTTGCGCATGCTGTGCAATTGCAGCACTCGCAAAGCCAGCCGTGCACAGCGCTCGGGCGGCGCGCTGGCGACTGCTGCCTCGATGATGTCTGCGCTTTCGGCGGTTGCTGGCCCAGCGTCGCGCGTCTGGAACACGCTTTCGCCCAGCAATTCCAGCAAATCTAAGAAGCGCAGGTCTTTGCGGTCCATGCGGCCTAACGCGGCCCGAGCTGCGGCAGCGGCCCCCGCAGCGTCTTTCATGGGCAGCAGCAAGCGCGCGCGTTCGAGGTTGGCGAAGGGGTTGCCTCCGTCGGTTTCAAGAATGCGATCCAATTCGCACAGCGCTGCTTGAAGTTCGCCGCGGCGCGCGAGCAGTGCAGCCATGTTCAGCACGGCGATCTCGTGAGAAGGCTCGAATGACAACAGCAGCGCATAGCACTCCATGGCGCGTTCGTACTTGTGCTCGGTGAGGTGCAGCGACGCTTGTTCCAACAAGGCCGCGGCATCGCGCGGGTTCGATGCCAACCTGCGCTTCAAGCTGCGGATGCGCTCCGATCCTTCGTCTTCAAGCCGCTTCACTTCAGCGAAGCGCTGTTGCATCTCTTGTGCTTGCTCAGCATCGCCGCGCGCCTGTAACAAGCGTTGCATTCCGTGCAGCGCTTCAGCAGATTGCGGGTTGCGCTCCAACGCTTCGAGGTAAAGGCTGTGCGCGAGATCTTGCTTGTCTTGGCGTTGGTAGAGCTGCGCCAGCTTGAGTGAAGGCCCCGCACCTTTGCTGTCGGCGCGGCGCGCGTCACGCAAGAGCGTTTCTGCCAAATCATCCTTGCCACTGCGCAGTGCGGCGAGGCCAGCAAGGTACAGATACTCCGGGTTCGATGGGCTGCGCTGCAACAAAGTCTGGTATTCCCGCAGCGCGGGCTCGAAGCGATCGGCCTCAAACAGTGTGCCGGCCAATTCGCGGCGATAGCTTTGCTCGTTGGGCGCCATTTCTGCAGCGCGCGCCAGCGCGTCGATGGCTTCGCTGGTCAGGTCCAGCCGCAACGCACAAATGCCTAGGGAATGCGGGATCTGCGCCAACAGCCCAACCTTGGGGTCTGCATTGGAGCTGGCCAGCAGTTCACGCCACACCGGCAGTGCTTCAGACCAGCGCGCCTGATTTTGCAAGCAGACACCGAGATCGTAGAGCAGGCTTGGCTCTGCGGGCTTGATAATGAGGGCACGGCGCAGGCGTTCAGAGCCGCGGTCGAAGCGATGCAAGCGCATCCATGCTTGCGCCGCGTCGCGCAACCCTTCCCACGCTTGCGGGTGCTGTGCGCACCAACTGTCCAACGCCATGCCCGCGGCGCGCCATTTCTGTTCGGTCAAGAGGCGCTGGGCGTTGGCCCATTCCGCGTCGGCAGGTTGAGCTTGCAAGCACACACACAACGCGCTTAAAAGCAGCAGGATTCTCATGGCGCGCGCAAGATAGCGCACTCAGGCTTGCTGCGGCACACGCGCATCATCTTGGCGCAGCACAAGCACCTTCCAACGCGGCAGATCCTTGCCAAAGAAGTCCTTCGGTCCGGCCATTTCCCAAGCGAGGAAAGTGATGGGGCAGGGGGCGCTCAGTTCCTCCGCGCTGGTACCAAAGATGTTTGTTGAAGCTTCGAACGGGCCTCGGGCATGGCTCGCTGCTGCCCATTCATCGCGGGCGGCCTGCACCGCTTCGTCTGGCAGCACTCGGGCATCCAGCACCGAATCGCAGTTCAAGTAGTGCTCGTAACGGAACAATTCGTCCAGCGCAGCCTGCATGCCGAGATGTGCGAAATGTTTGTCCAAGGTCTTGCGTAGCAACGCGGCATTCAACAGGCGCGTGTCTTCGGGCTTGAATGCTTGGCACAGCAGTGCTTTCCGTACTTGCGGGCGCGTCTCGGGGGTGTCCTGCAGATTCCAGACATCTTCCATGAAGTCCTCGCCCATGCGCTCGAACAAATCGCACGGGCGGATGCCCAGCAGGGCCACGACCTTGATGGCCAAGCCTGGGGCATGCTCGAACCACTTCACGCCAACGGCGATCAAGCCGCCGCGAATCATGTCACTTTCAGGGAAGGTGGTGGAGTTGTATACGAGGCGGAACTCGCCTTCGTAAAGCATCTTGAATTCTTCGCGCCGCTTCCAGTAGCCCGTAGCTGGCAACACCGAGAATGGAAACACGACAATCGAATCTGGATGAGTATGGAATGCGTAGTCAACGCTGGAGCGGAAGCCGTTGATGTGGTCGCCAGGCAGCCCAAGGATGAGTTGTTGATTGTTCGAATGCAGCCCGTACTTCTGCAGCAGCGGGATCTTGATGTCCAAGAACTTCTTGTCCCATTTGCGATTGATGTACTCGTAGGCCTCGTCGTTGGTGGTTTGGATGCCGGTCTCGATGTACACGCCGGCTTCCTTCATCAAGCGGCACAACTCCTCGTCGAGGAAGTCGAGATTGGGGAAGAAGGTGACACTCTGGTCTGCGGCCTTATGCGCCAAAATGAAGCGCAGGAGATCCTTCGCAACTTGTTTCTTGTATCCAAACATCGAATCGAAGAACCAGATCTTCTTGATGTTCTTGTGTGCCAAGACGCGGCCGAGGTCGCTGAAAACGCGTTCCATTGTGAACGCACGCCGCGTCGTGCCGCCCCAATAGCAGTAGGCACAGCCCATGTAGCAGCCGCGGAATGTTTCCAGCGCGAACACATTAGTGTTCTCGATGACATTGGCCACTTCGGGGAGATCGAGGATGGACGGGATGTCATCCAAGTTGTCGAGAAAGGCCACCTTGTCTGTTTCGTGCACTTCGCCACTCGTGCGCTCGCGCCAAGTGATGCCGGTGATTTGTGCCAGCGGCAGCGCATCGCCCAAATAGTGATGCAGCAGTGCAGCGAAGGTGCGTTCACCTTCGTCGCGCACGATCAGATCTACTGTGGGATGTTCCATCAGCAGGTCTTTGGCGTAGTCGGCATCGGACACATCGGGCCCGCCCCAGAGGATGGTGGCTTCTGCTGGCAGCACGAAACGCAAGCGGCGGGTGGCTTCGTACATGCGGAAGCGCGACCAGATGTACATACTCATGCCCACGAGGTCCGGCTTGAAATCCTGCGCCGCTGTCAAAATGGCCCCAATGGTGGCCTCGGGGTCTTCGTGTGGTGACCCGCTCACGAGGCGGATTTCGACCCTGTCCTTCAGCCCGGCATCCGCCAAGGCGTAGGACTTCAGGTTGAGCAGGGCCAGCGAGGCTGGAGCAAAGTCACAGTGGCAGAGGAGGATCTTCATGGGTGAACCCATCCTTCGGCTGAACCGGAGTATGGGCGTTGAAGGATACACTGCCGCCGGTCGCTGGGGGAATGCGCTTTTGCGCGCAACTTTGGCAGCAGGGGGCATGCGATGGCCGGTGACTTCACAGGAGTGGTGGGCATCCTCGAAGAAGAGGGCCATATCCTGCACGTGCTTAACGAGCGCGTGTTGGAAGGGCTACCGCGACCCTGCTGGGATCTGCCCGGCGGCGGGGTGGAGCCCGGCGAGAGCCTCACAGAAGCGCTGGTGCGCGAGTTTGTCGAAGAGGCAGGCTTGGATGTCGTGCCCGGTGAATTGGCATTCGTCATCGAACGCTTTGGCATGCGCACCGGCTTGCGCGACGAACGCACGCGCTTCTTCGTGTTTCATGTGCAGCGCGCAGCGTCGGCACGCGGCCGCGAGCCAAGCCCCCAAGACGCCGAGATCTTGCGCTGCGAGTTTCTCAGCCGAGGGCACATGCGCGAGCGTTGCGTCGAGGTCTATCAACGCCCCATTCTCGACTGGCTGGACAACGGACGCAGTCAGCGGTACTTCCTCTTACAGCATCCGCAGCCGTATGCGGATCCGCAGCGGCTGGCCTGAACGCCGTATTCGCTTCGCAGAGATCACCATGACCAAGACTTTGCTGGTGGGGCTGATGTGTTTGCTGTTATTGCCGGGTTGTTCGACTTGGACCAGCGACAACACCACCGGAACTCTGGTGGGCGCTGGTGCCGGCGCTGGCATCGGCGCGTTGATGGCTGGCGGCGGATCTGTCGTGTGGGGCGCAGCCATCGGTGCTGGTGCTGGCGCACTGGCGGGGTACTTCATCGCGGAATGGTTGAAGGAACCCGAGCCGGCGCCGGGGCAGCCCATCAATCCGGAAGCTCGTGCGAAGAGCGACGCAGAGGCCTACTTCCGCCAAGCGCACATGGCGCGCCACGCGGCGGAGTCGGAGTACTACCTGCAACGCTCCATCGAATTGCACCCAACTCCTGCGGCTTGCAACAACTTGGGGCTGCTTTACTTGCAGCACGGCGACAAGCCGCGCGCCAGAACACAGTGGCAGCGCGCGCTGGAATTAGACCCCGCCAACCGTGCCGCCCAAGAGAATCTGAAACGCCTCGGCTGAATTCTGCAGAGATTTTAGGGGACGCGGAGAGCAAATGCCGCCTCTGGTGCTGCACCGGGAGGTGGATTCATGTCGAGTGCAGTGATGGCGGCGTTGGCGCCTGCGCGTGAAGTGCGCAGTGATGTGGTGCGCGGCGATGTGTGGGGCGAAGCCGTGGCGGCGTTTTCGCGCTTGCTGCTGCTGCGCGGATATTCGCGCTTCACTGTGCGCGACTACAGCAGCGATGTCTTCCGCTTAGCCAAGCTGGTTGGCGGGCCGCCGCTGGGTCTGCGCGCCGAGCATGTGGCGGAGGCTGCGTGCTGCGATCGATCTTCTGGATTGGCGGTGCAAACGCAACGCCGTCGGGCATCGGCCTATGCCATGTTTCATGCTTGGATGCGCCAAGATCCTGCGCTGAATGGAGCGCTGCCGCGCTTACTTGCTGCGGACAGCCCGCTGGACCTCAACGAACGCCTGTTGGTGGCGTTGACGGGCTTGGCCGGCTTGCGCTTGAGTGAAATTCGCCATCTCGAGGGCCGCGACATCTTGCTGCGCACTCAAGTGCTGCGTTCGCGCCAAGGTTGGCGCATTGTGCCGCTGCATCCTGAATTGTTGCGTTTGCTGGAAGCGCACACGGCACAGCGTCCGCTGCACAGTTTTCGCGCGCTAGTGATGGGCCCGTGCGGTTACAGCGTTCACGAGCGCACGCTGCATGGCCGATTCCGTCGCATCGCGCAGCGCTGTGAAGTGCCGACGCTCACGCCGGACTTGTTGCGGCGCACCAGCGCTGAAAAGCTGCGCGGCATCGGAACGCCGCAGACCTTGGTGCGCGCCTTCATTGGGCAGGAACGCACGCAGCCATTGGCGCCGCGCAGCGGGCAGTTCGCAGATCTGTCGTGCATCCGCGACAAGATTCGGCAGTTGTTGTGAGGCGCGCTGAATCAGCCGCCAGCTTTCATGTGCACCGCGCGGCGGTGCACGGCCACCGCCAAGTCACCGGCAATGTCCATGGTGCGGCCGACGGAAACGAAACCGTGGCCAAGGCGAATGATGTAGGGCATGGCGCCCAACTCGCTGGCGGTTTCTTGCGAATCGATCAGCGTGCCGAAATCACGGGTGCCAGTGGTGAGTGCGATGGGGAACTCACGGGCCAAAGCGTGCGCGTATTCCAGCACTAACTCATCGTGGCCGTGCAGCACAGCATTCACATCAGTGCGCGCTGCATAAATCCGTTCGTGCAAGAACGCGTCACTGCTGGGCGTGCCGCTGCCTAAGACATGGAGTTCGAAGGCTTGTGCGTCGGCGCGTACTACTTCAACGAAGCTGGTCCAGTCGATGCCTGTTTTCAAGCGAGAGCGCGTGGGGGTTATCACAAACCCCGCCGGTGTGCGGAACGACAAATTGCCGGCGGAAGCGCCACCTTCCACAGGGGCGAGCCCTTCGGAATCGAACACCGCGCACCAGTGCGCAAGTTGTTGCATCGCCGCAGGCCACGGGTTGGGCGTGGTGTCGCGATGGCGCACCGTGAAACGATGGCGCACGCCGCATTCGCGATTCTCAGGTGTCATGCTCATCGTGGGAATTTTGCTCCGCCAAGGCCTGCGACAAGCGCTTCCACCACCGCAGGGTCTGCCAAAGTGGAAATGTCGCCAAGGTCGCTGGTCTCAGCAGCAGCCAACTTGCGCAAGATGCGCCTCATAATCTTGCCAGAACGCGTCTTGGGCAAGCCCGGAGTCAGTTGCAGCGCATCGGGTGCTGCGAAAGCACCAATCTGGCGACGCACAGTCTGCACCAGTTCTGCGCGCAGCGCGTCCGACCCCTGTTGCCCCGCTTTCAAGATGACGAAGGCATAAACACCCTGTCCTTTGATGGCATGAGGCATGCCTACCACCGCGGCTTCCGCCACCGCTGGGTGCGTGACAAGTGCCGATTCAACTTCCGCAGTGCCGATGCGATGGCCTGAAACATTCAGCACATCGTCGACGCGGCCTGTGATCCACCAGTAGCCATCCTTGTCGCGGAACGCGCCGTCGCCCGTGAAGTACATGCCGGGGAAGCGCGCGAAGTATGTGGCTTTGAAGCGGGCGTGGTCGCCGTAAACCGAACGCATCATGCCGGGCCATGGGTGCAAGATGACCAAATTCCCCGAGACGCCGTTGCCTTCCAGCAAGCGGCCATCGTCGTCCACCAGTGCGGGCTGCACACCAGGCAGCGGGAGCGTGGCGGAACCAGGTTTCTGCGCGACGGCACCAGGCAGCGGCGCAATCAAGATGCCGCCGGTTTCCGTCTGCCACCAAGTGTCCACGATGGGACAGCGGCCGCCGCCAACAACGCGGTGGTACCACAGCCATGTTTCTGGATTGATCGGTTCGCCCACCGTGCCCAGCAAGCGCAGCGAAGTGCGTTGGCGTTGCAGCACCGGCGCGTCGCCGTGTTGCGCGATGCCGCGAATGGCCGTGGGCGCGGTGTAGAAAATCGTCACTTGGTGTTTGTCCACAACATCCCAGAAGCGCCCGGCATCCGGGTATGTGGGCACGCCTTCAAACATCAGCGTGGTGGCGCCGTTCGCGAGCGGGCCATACACGATGTAGGAGTGGCCGGTGACCCAACCCACATCCGCGGTGCACCAGAAAATATCGGTGGGTTGCAAGTCGAACACCAAGCGGTGCGACCACGCGGCATGCAGCAGATAACCGCCCGTGGTGTGCAGCACGCCTTTGGGCCGTCCGGTGGAGCCCGAGGTGTACAAGATGAACAGCGGGTCTTCGGCGCCCATGGGTTCTGGTGCGCATTCGATGCTGGCTGCGGCCATGGCGTCGTGCCACCACACATCGCGCCCGGCCGTGAAGTTCACACTGGCGCCCGTGCGCCGCACCACCAGCACATGTTCGATGCTTGGTGTTTTCTCTAAGGCGGCATCGGCCACTTGCTTCAGCGGCACCACTTTGCCGCCGCGCAAGCCCTGGTCTGCAGTGATCAACAGCTTGCACGCCGCATCGTTGATGCGGTCGGAAAGTGATTCCGCGGAGAAGCCGCCGAAGACAACCGAGTGCACCGCGCCGATGCGCGCGCAGGCGAGCATGGCCACCGCTGCCTCGGGGATCATTGGCATGTACAAGCACACGCGGTCGCCGCGCTGCACGCCCAGTTGCTTCATGGCGTTCGCGGCGCGGCAAGTGCGTTCCAGCAACTCCGCATAGCTGATGTGCAATTGATCATTGGGGCTGTCGCCTTCCCAAATGATGGCGGTGCGAGCACCGTTGCCTGCGCGCACATGGCGATCGATGCAGTTCTCGCTGGCGTTCAACACGCCGTCTTCAAACCAGCGGATGCTGGGTTCCTCGAAATTCCAATGCAGCACTTGCGTGGGGGCCCGCATCCAGTGCAGCGCTTGCGCTTCGCGACGCCAGAACCCTTGCGGATCGGTGGCCGCTTCAGCGCACAGCGCGTCGCGCTGCGCCCGCGAATTCACGCTGGCGCCAGCCGCAAAAGCGGTTGAAGGCGGAATCACCTGACCAAGATCGTGGCTGGGTTGACCAGTGCTCATCGCTGCCTCCGGAGTCAGGCGAGCGGAGCTTATCAGGGGGTCTCGGCCTCGAAATCGCCCTCAATCCCGCAGAACCTGCGCGCCGATAGAGGAATGCCAAGGAGCGCTGTTCGCAGCGGGCCAATCGGCGTGATCTCTTGATGCTCAAGCACTTACAGCGACTCGCCCACAAGCCAATGCCCAAAGGCCCGGTCGTGACTCGCGGCGCGTGCGCTGCAACCGAAGAAAATCAGCACAAAAAGTTGGCATTTGGGCGCCCAGTTCACTATGTTGGCAGTGCCTTCTTCGCCGGGACTCCGGTTCCTGTGCAGGATGCGTCGCGCTTTCCAGCCATATGGGGGCTGGGTTGTTGCGAGCCGTTTGTTGGTTTTCCAGGTAACAAAATGACCGAAGCTTCTTGGCCTCAAAGCGAGGGCCGGAATCTCTCTGATTCCGCCACATCGTTTGGAGCTGGCGCTGGCAGCGCGAGTTCCACAGAGCTGGGCGGTGGCGTTAGCCATCGCGCGGGCGCGCTGCGCCTCCTGCTCATCGACGACGCTGGTCACGCCGTTCACGGCGCTCGCGTCACGCTGGAAGCGCGTCAGGTCAGCCTCGGCGATTCCATCGAGCTCGGCCAAGTGCGCGGCCTGTTAGATCCGCTGGTCGAACGCAGCAGCTCCGACGGCGAAGCGATTCTCAACGACCTCAGCAATGTCAGCTATCGCGTGTCGGTGCACCGCGAAGGATTGGTTGGGCGCGTGTCCATCGAAGCGCGGCCCGGCGACGACCTCGTCATCTCATTGCGCCGTGGCAGAACTTTCAAAGGTCAAGTCGTGGACGCGCTTACCAAGGCGCCGGTGATTGGCGCGTTGGTGCGCGTTGCCGGCATTGATTGGAACCGTCGCGAAATCACGCGAGCAGAAGGTGAATCGGATGTGTTCGGCCGCTTCGAAATCGCAGGCGTTGGCGAACACGGTCTGGAAGTATCGATCAACGCGCCGTGGTACCCAGAGTTCCGCCACGAGTTCGCGAAGGACAGCGATGGGCTCGTGTTCCGCCTGCCGCCAGCGCCCCGTGGAGCTTTCGGGCGCTTGATCGACAGCGTTACAGGAGAGCCGATTTCTGGCGCCCGCGTGCGCTCCAGCACCGCCGAAACATTGAGCGCCGATGACGGCCGCTTCTTGCTGACGGGTATCGGTTTGGATGGCGCCACGCGCTACATGGAAGACGGCACCGCCTCTGTGTCGCTGGAAACGCAACATTCCGATTACGCCCCGCGCGCTGGCGATGTGGCCGTGCCTGTTGAAGTTCCTGCTGGCGAAACGCGCACGGTGAATGTGAAGACCGTGCCGTTAACACCGCGCCCCTCGTGCCGCGGCCGCGTCAGCGACGACTGCGGCCGCCCTCTGCGCGATGCCGTGGTGGTGTTGGCGTTGCCGGGTTCCAATCTATCGCAGGCCACGGTGCTGCGCGCTGCGCTACGCACACGCACAGCAGCGGATGGCTCGTTTGTGTTCAAGAGTTTTCCTAACGAGCTTGGCTCGCTGCAATTGGTGGTGCTTGCCGCTGGTCTCGTGCCGGCGGTGGTCCCGTTGCAAGCCGCTCCAACAGGGTCGCTCGAAATCACCTTGACCACAGGGCTGGACTTGGCCCTCACAGTCCCCACATTGGCCTGCGGCAATCGCGTCGTTGCGCTGGAAGAATGCGTGCAATCCAACATCGGGCACCGCACCACGCTGCGGCGCCGCACGGGAGTCGCCGACGAGCGCGGCCGCGTGTGCTTCATCGGCGTGCGTTCTGGGCCGGTGCGCGTGGTGATGCCGAACGGCGGGGTGATGGACCTCGATGTGTCTCCCGCCGGCGCGCCCGCAGTGGTCATGGAGACGCGCATCAGCGGGTAAAGTGCGCGGCCTGCGGAGGCCCCTTCATGCGCGCTCTATTGGTTCTTGTGTGTCTCTGCATGTTGCTTCAGGCCCAGGATGCGAAGCCCACGCAGCCTGCACCATCGACCGAGGCAGTCGTCGCGCAACGCCCTGAAGCGGCGCTCGCATTGGAAGCGCAGGTGCGTGCGCGCTTGGCGGCACCCATGACGGTCTTCGATTTGGATCTGGTGCTACTGGGCGACGACTTCTTCGGCACCGAGCCGCAGCCGCTGCGTTTTTCTGCTGACGGCAAGACGCTGTGGTTCTCGTGGAAGCGCTGGGATGAACGCGAAACGGGCACTTGGGCGTGCAGCGTTGCGGACGGTTCGGTGCGGCGGCTGGCTGCTGACGAGGAAATGGAGCCCGCGAGTGTGTGGTCGGCTGACCACACGGCGCGCGCGTGGGTGCTGGATGGCGCGCTGCATGTAGCCAGTGCGGGGGAGCAACGCGTTGTTGCGCGCTTGGCGCAAGCACCGCACTCAGTGCAGTTTTCAGCGGACGGCAAGGCGCTCGTTTTCCGTAGCGGCGACGGTTGGTTCCGCGCTGCGTTAGGCGCCGGAGGCTTCGAGCAGTTGCTGGTTGTTGGCAAAGGACATCGTGCTGCGCTTAAGACTGCGCCCGCGAACATTGATCCCGCGAAGGTGCGGCCGAGCCTTGCGGATTGGCACAAAGAGCAAGAGCGCGCGCTGTTCCGCGTGCATTGGGAAGAGTTCGAGCGCAGTGAACGCGAGCGCGTGAAGCGCGAAGCGAAGGAAGCGCGGCACCTTGGAGTGTTCACTTACGAAGCACCGGATGATTGGCGTTGCACGGAAGTCATTCTTTCGCCTGCGGGCACGCACGCCGTGGCGCTGATCGAGAAGGAAGGCCCAGCGGCGCGTGGCGCAGATATCCCCGAACAGCTCAGCGCCGATGGCTATGCGCACATGCGCCCGACGCGTTCCAAAGTGGGTTCGCCGCGGCATGAACGCCGTGCGGAGCTGATCGACATTGGTGCTCGACGGATTAGTGCCATTCCGGAGTCTGGCCCTGGAATGGGTGCGAGCGCGGCGGCGTTCAGCCCCGATGGTTTGGCGCTGCTGTTGTGTGCCACGGCCTATGACGACACGCGCGCTCATTTGATAGCGGTGAACTTGGACGACGCGGCGGTGGAACTGTTGCACGAGGTGCGCGACGATGCGTGGGTGCTGACGCGCTCGCTGTTGCCGGAATGGCTTGGCGCTACGGGGCACTGTGGCGTGTTCACCAGTGAAAAAGATGGCTGGATGCATGTGTGGCGTGTGGATGCGTTGGCGCGCGAAGTGCGCCAGTTGACTCGCGGCCGCTTTGAAGTGTCGCAAGTGGAACCAGACCCCGATGGGCGCAGGCTGTGGTGCGTGGCGACGCCGCTGTCTCCACATGTGCGCGAATTGGTGTGCGTGGACGCTGCGGACGGCAGCATGACGGTGGTCAGCAACGATGGCGGAGGGCGCCGCATTCTGCTGGGCCCCGATGGCGCCACGCTGGCCGAAGTGCATTCGAAGCCGAATCGCCCGTGGGAATTGCGCTTGCGCACATTGCGCGGCCGCGAAGGTGGCGGCGAAGCTGCTGGCGTGCCGCGCACCGTTACGGATTCTCCGTCACCGGCGTTCCGTGGGCATCCGTGGATTGCGCCAGAGATCGTGCAGATCCCCGCATCCGATGGAGTGCAAGTGCCAGCGCGCATCTATCGCCCCGATGGCGAAGGCTTGCGCCCGGCGGTCATCTTCGTGCACGGCGCGGGCTACTTGCAGAATGTCCACGACTGGTGGAGCCGTTATGCGCGCGAATACGCGTTCCATCATTTGCTGCGCGCTGAAGGCTTCGTGGTGTTGGATGTGGATTACCGTGGCAGCAGCGGCTATGGCCGCGATTGGCGCACGGCCATCCGCGAGCACATGGGCGGGCGCGATCTTGATGACCAAGTCGACGCAGTGCGCTGGCTGGTGGAGCACGAGCGCGTAGACCCTGCGCGCGTCGGCATCTACGGTGGCTCTTATGGCGGCTTCATCACGCTGATGGCGCTGTTCACCAAGCCGGATGTTTTCGCTGTTGGTGCAGCGCTGCGGCCCGTCACCGATTGGGCGCACTACAACGACGGCTACACAGCGAACATTCTCGATTCGCCAACGGACAAGCCGGAGGCATTCAAACGCAGCAGTCCCATTCATTTTGCGGAAGGCTTGCGTGGGCGCTTGCTGATCTGCCACGGCCTGCGCGACGACAATGTGCATGCGCAAGATTCCGTTCGCTTGCAGCAGCGCTTGATCGAATTGCGCAAGACAGATTGGGAAGTGGCCTATTACCCTTCAGAAGCGCACGCCTTCCGCGACGCTGCCAGTTGGGCAGACGAATACCGCCGCATCCACGCACTCATGCTGTCCCTTCAGCCCGCAGCGGGGCGTTAGGTGCCGTGGCGGTTTCAGTAACTGAGCGAGCGGCTGAGGCCGCGGGCGGCGGGGAGATACGCGCCGGTGGTGTAGTCCATCACCATGCGGTCGGCGCTGAAGCGCCAACCGAGGGTGAGCAACGATTGCTTCATGCGCTCAATCCAACCTTGCGGCACACCGTCGGCGGCGCGGTCGTAGAACAGCGGCACCACTTGTTGTTCCAGCACATCCATCAGCGCAGCGTAGTCGCGTTCGTCTTGCACCAAAGGGTCTGAGTGCGGGCCGGGTGAATCAATGGTGAAGCCATTGGTGCCGTCCCACGCCTCCACCCACCAGCCGTCGGCGATGGAGCAGTTCAGCACGCCATTCAGCGCAGCCTTCATGCCGCTGGTGCCGCAGGCTTCTTCCGGACGCCGCGGGTTGTTCACCCACACGTCCACGCCCTGCACCAACATGCGCGCGGAGGCGATGTCGTAATCCTCTAAGAACACGATGCGTCCATCGAAGGTGGCGCTGCGTGCGAGTTCTGTGATTTCGCGAATGAGCGCCTTGCCGCCGTCATCGCGCGGGTGCGACTTGCCGGCGAAGATCATCTGCACGGGGCGTTCGGGGTTGCACAGCAATCGTTCCAAGCGTTCGCGGTCGCGCATGAACAGCGTGGCGCGTTTGTAGGTGGCGAAGCGGCGCGCGAAGCCGAGGGTGAGCGCACGCGGGTCCAACAGGTGCCCCACGCGGGCAGCAGACTTGCGCGGGTCGGCACCGCGGCGTTGCTCTTGTTCCACGAAGCGTTGGCGCACGAAACTGATCAAGTGCGATTTCAAGACTTGGTGCATTTCCCAGAGCGAACCGCTGGAAATGGTGCGGATGGAATCTTCGAACACCGCGGCGGAGGGCGCCATGGCGAAATCCGCGGGTAGACGATGCTCGGCGATTTGCAGCATTTCCCGTGCAATCCACGAGCGCACATGCACGCCGTTAGTGATGTGCCCGATGGGCACTTCCGAAGACTTGCGCCCCGGCCACAGGTTCTTCCACATGTCGCGCGACACATCGCCGTGCACGGCGGAAACTCCGTTGCAACGGTTGCACAGCTTCAGCGCGAGCACCGTCATGCAGAAGTTTTCGGCTTCGCTGGCAGGGTCTACCCGCCCAAGGCCCAACAATTTGGCTTCGTCGATGCCGAGCGCTGCACGCATGGTCGACAGATGTTGCGCCATCATCGCGCGCGGGAAGCGGTCGTGGCCTGCGGGCACCGGCGTGTGGGTTGTGAACACACTGCGCTCGGACACGCGTTCAGCGGCCGTATCGAAGTCGATGCCATCTTCTTGCATGTCTTGGCGAATGGCTTCCAACAGTGCAAAAGCGCTGTGGCCTTCGTTCAAGTGCAGCACACTGGGCCGAATGCCCAGCGCGCGCAGCGCGCGCATGCCGCCGACACCCAGCACCAATTCTTGGCGGATGCGGCTTTGCTGATCGCCCCAATAGAGGCGGTGAGTGATCTCGCGGTACTCCTCCGGGTTGCTCGGAATGTCTGTGTCCAACAGCACGATGCGATTGCGGCCCACGCGCGCGATCCACAGTGCGGCGCGCACTTCTACGGCGGCGCTCGCAGCACTGCCTGCCGGACCTGTTTCCGGGTCTACCTTCACGGTGAGCTGCTTGCCATCTGGGCCCAGCGCCGGTTCCAGCGGCAGCAAATTGGTGTCCAGATGTTCGAACTCTTCTTGTTGCCAGCCGCTCGCGTCCAAGCGCTGGGTGAAGTAGCCCTGCCGGTACAACAGCCCGACGCCCACCAAGGGCACGCCCAAATCTGCGGCGGCCTTGACATGGTCGCCTGCAAGGATGCCCAAGCCGCCGGAATAGATGGGCATGGATTCATGCACACCAAACTCGGCGGAGAAGTACGCCACGGGGCGCACCTTCAGCACTCCGGCGTGGCGGTCGCCCCAAGTGTTGTGGCTCTTAAGCTCGTCGTCCATGCGCCGCGCGGCGCGCAGGATGCGCGTTTCCAGCGCCAGCGCCCTGGCCCGGTCTTCCAACACAGCGTCGTCCATGCGCGCCAAGAAGGCCAACGGACGGTGTTTCACCTCGCGCCACAGGCTTGGGTCGAGGTCGCGGAAGAGCTCCGTCACCTCCGGATGCCAGGTCCACCAGAAGTTGCGCGCGATCATTTCAAGTTTTGTGCGGAGGAGTGTGACGCTCATGGTTGGGGTCGATTTATCAGATCGGCCCTTCGAGGGGAATCTCCGCAGTGAAGCTCGTGGATTTCGTGCACTGGATTTGAATGGGGAGCCGGGTTGCAATCTTGGGGGCGTGGGGCACCATGCACGCCCATGGGCCTTGTCAGGGCGGTGCCGCTGTTTCTTGCCAGTCCACGCATCCTGCTGTGGGACTTGCGCGCGGACAGGCGCAATCCGCCGCTTGCGGCGCTGGCCGCCGAGTCCGACGCCGAGCGATTCGTCTGGCGCATCTTGCCTCACGCGGCGCGCTCTTTTGCCCTTTCAATAATGTGCCTTTCGCGCCCGGCAGCGCGCGCGTGCGCGGTGGGGTATTTGCAGTGCCGCATCCTCGACACTCTGGAAGACTTGGTGGCAGACCCCGTGGAACGGCGCGCGGCGTTGCTGGCGGCGGCGCAGCGCTTGCCACGAGGTGCGGCACCAAGCGCAGTGCGTTCGTGGGTGCAGCAAGACGCGCGCGACGCGCTGCACCGACTGTTGTTGCAGCAGGCGCACAAAGTGGATGCAGTGACGCGCAGCTTGCCGCAGGCGGAACAGCACTTGGTGCATCAATTGGTGCACGACATGGCCATGGGCATGTTGCGTTGCGATGCGCTGCGCAGCAGCGGCGGGGCGCTGCGCGATGATGCGGCGCTGGTGGATTACTGCGACACGGTGATCGGCGGTCCGCTGCGCTTTTGCGCGCAACTATTCCTGCGCGAGCGGCGCGACGGCGCGGAGCGTGTTGCAGCGGCGGCGCCTCACATGGCGGGGGCCAGTGCTTTCTTGCAATTGGCAAATATTTCGCGCGACCTCGAAAAAGATCTCGCCCGTTGCGTGGTGCATGTGCCCGAGTTGGAGCCTTGGCTGCCAGCCGCGTTGGTGTCGTCGCAGGGCGGCGCAGGGCACCTAATGGTTGCTCCCACGGTGGAGGGCGCGGCGCTACGCGCCGCGGTTGCGGCAGCGCGCAGGCGCATCACTCACTTGGCTCTTGCCCACCGGGCGGCATTCGAAGCCGCCGTGGCCGCCGTTGCTCCGGGCGGCTGCTCGCCCGTGCGCTTGGCCGCTTGGGTGTTGCGCCGCAGCACCTTGCGCCACCACCAGCGCATGCTGCGCCGCGCCGCCAGCGACTGACTCCGATATTGCGTGAAAGGTTGCGAGAGGCCAGCCGTTAGGGCCCCGTCATGAGCTATGCAACTACGCGTCGCGAGTTGATGCGCCGACTGGTAGGCGCACCTCTGCCCAATCAACCTGCCGGCAACCCGCCCATCGACCAAGCCCGACATGTGCTCAATCGAGCTACGTTCGGTCCCGATGCGTGGTCCCGGGCGCGGATAGCGGCCATCGGTTGGGCCGCGTGGCTGGACGAACAGCTTGCCCCGGATGGCATCGACGATTCGGTGATGACCGCCGCGCTCTTGGCCATGCCCTCCGCCAACAACCAGAAGAACCGCGCGCGGCGCGAGTATCTATTCCGTTGCGCCCGTTCGCGGCGTCAATTGCAGCACCGCATGCTGCATTTCCTGTCCAACCACTTCAACACAGACGCGGCGAAGACGCATGGCGTGTCGGAGGTGTACGACACCACCACTTACACACGCCTCGCCTTGGGCAGTTTCGTTGAGGTGTTGCTGTGGAGCGCGAAGAGCCCCGCCATGGTGGTCTATTTGGATTCGCAAACGAGTTTGCCTTCCGCGCCCAACGAAAACTATGCGCGCGAGTTAATGGAGTTGCACACCCTAGGCGTGTACGGCGGATTCAGCGAACCCGATGTCGTCGCCGCCGCAAAGATTTTCACAGGATGGCGCGTGCAATTCGGGCCAGCATTGCCAAGCAACGAGCCCTCGTCGGCGCGCTTTGTGTTCTTGCCCTTCCGCCATGTGCAGGGGCCGAAGGTCTTGCCGGGGCTCGGTTACTCGACGCCAGGCTACAGCGGCGCGAACGGAGTGCGCGAAGGCGAGGAGTTCTTGTCCTTCTTAGCGGTGCATCCCAGCACTCAGGCATACATCACACTGAAGCTGTGCCAGTACTTTGTGGCGGATGTGCCGCCTGTTGGCTTGGTGCAACGCGTGCAACAAGTGTTTGCCAGCACCAACCACCTCGGCACCGCAGTGCGAGCGATTTTCCATGACCCAGAGTTTTTCACGCCGCAAACCACACGCGAAAAGGGGCAAGACTCCATCGAGTTCATGCTGTCCACCTTACGCCGTTTAGAAGTGACGATTAACAATGCGAATACGCTGCCGACACTGAGCAATGTCTTAGGACAGCCAGTGTTAGGGGAGTCGGTCCCAACGGGAACTCCTGAGGAAAGCGCGGCGTGGCAAGGGCCGGGGCAGGTGCTGCCACGTTGGAACAGTCTTGCAGCGCAACTGGGCACATTGCCCATTGGGTGGAGTGCACTGGTCGGGAGCGCCTCGACGCAGGGTGCCGCCGCTATCACGGATGCGATGTTGCAACTCATTGTGGATGGCGATGTGCCCACAACCACGCGCTTGGGCCTGGAGTTCTTCCTGTCCAATCGCTTAGCGCCCTTGGGCACCAATCCGTCGTTTGCGGCGCAACTGCCGCACATCAAAGACCTCGCTGGTCTCATCCTGCGCTTGCCGGAAGCGCAGTTGCACTGAGAGGAGCATTCTTATGAGCAGCAAGAGCAATCACGAGCAGCCGGGCATGGACCGCCGCACGGCGGTGAAGATTTCACTGGCAGCGGTGGGGGCGGCGGCAATCTTGCCGCGCTTGCCTGCCGAAGCGATTGCGCGTGTGAAGGCACCGGCCGCGCGTTTGCCGAACCGCGCCACTGTTGTTGTTTTCGAACGCGGCGGATGGGACGCGTTGCAACTCTTCGCGCCCACGGGGGACCCGAACTATGCGTTGAAGCGCCCCACCACCGCTATTGGCGCCCCGGGCTCCGCTGCCGCTGTGGTTGGCCTTCCCATGAATGCCACGTTCAGCATGCATCCTGCGCTGCCGGGGCTGCACGCGCGGTGGTCGCAGCCGCTGTCGCGCCTTGCTGTGGTGCACGCGCTGGGCTACACGCCCTATCATCGCTCGCATTTCGAAAGCCAAGACTTGTTTGAGACCGGGCAATTCGGCGTGGTGAATGCGGACGGTTGGATCAATCGGCACTTGCAGGCCACTGCCGCAATCAGCACCGCGCCGGTGCGTGCTCTGGCGTTGATGAATGCGCGGCCGCGCAGCATGGACGGTGCCTTCCCGTGTTTTGCGTTCAGCAGTATTGAAGCGTTGCAATTCCAAGCCACGCAGCCGGACGTGCGCCAGTACCTCGAAGCCATCGTCGATTACACGCCCACAGCGGGCTTCAGCGCCGCGCGCGTGGGCAGCTATAGCGGCATGAAGTCATCCTTCGATCTCATCGACTTGTTCAGCGGCATCAATCCCCAGACATATGCGCCGCAGAATGGCGCGGTGTATCCCAACAGCGCTATTGCGCAGTCCTTCCGCCAGGCAGCCATGATCTTGCGCGGCAACCTTGGTGTTGAGTTCATCCAAATCGATCAAGGCGGCTGGGACCATCACACCGATCTTGTCGGCAACATCCCCACCTATGCGGGTGCGCTCGACGGTGCATTGAATGCCTTCATGCAAGACATGGGCGCCGACATGGCCGATGTGGTGGTGCTCTGCATGTCGGAGTTTGGGCGCGAGGTTGCGGAAAACGCTTCTAACGGAACTGATCACGGCGCAGGTGGCGCCATGCTGCTGGCGGGGGGAGCCGTCCAAGGTGGGCAAGTGCACGGCGCCTGGCCTGGCCTTGCTACCAGCGCCTTAGCGGAGGGGCGCTTCCTCGCTCCAGTCAACGACTACCGTCAAGTGATTCTCGAAACGCTGATAGACCACATGGGCGGCACCGTGCCGAGCGCAGTATTCCCCAGCATGAACTACGCGCCGCTGGGCGTGCTTTAGCAATCGGTTGCATCGTGCGCTTCCGCCGCGCGCGCACGTGGGTTTAGCCGGGCAGGTTGAGCTGCAGTTTGGCGGCCTCGGAAATCATGGACATGGTCCACGGCGGTTCCCACACGAGTTCGACCAGCGCCTTGGTGACACCATGCACATCGGCGACTTTGCGCTCGACTTCGCCGGGCAAAGAACCAGCCACCGGGCACGCAGGAGAAGTGAGGGTCATGCGCACATGCACTTCGCCTGCACTATCCGCACGCACTTCGTAGATCATGCCGAGTTCGTAAATATTCACCGGGATTTCCGGGTCGAACACGGTGTGCAATGTCATCACCACGCGCTCTTTGAGCTGCGGGTCTTCGGGGCCATTGGCGAGGGGCGCTGCTGCAGATTTCAGCGCGGGCACCGGCGGCAATTCAAACGGAGGCGGCGTGTGTGTGGTGCCAGCGGTGGATGGTTGCGGTATGGATTCGTCATTCATGATTCACTCCGTGCTCACGGGCGCATTGCTGTTGTCGAAGGCGGCATTCAGCGTGTGCCACGGCAGCGTGGCGCATTTCACGCGCATAGGGAATTCGGAAACGCCACCAAACACTGCGAGTTTGCCTAATTCTGGGTCTTCGGGGTCGCCTTTGCCTGTGACCAAATCGTGCACGCGCTGGAAGACGGTGTCGATCTCGGCGCGGGTGCGGCCCTTCACGCCTTCGGTCATCAGCGAAGCACTCGCGGTGCAAATGGCGCAACCAGATCCGTCGAAACGCACATCCGTCACGCGTCCTTGGCTTAAAAGCAGCGTGACACCGATGCGGTCGCCACACAGCGGATTGTGGCCCAGCGCGCTGGCGTCGCAGGGATCCAATTTGCCGAAATTGCGCGGCGCCTTGGCGTGGCCGAGGATCATGTCGTGATAAAGGTCGCCGAGGTCGCTCATGCGCCAAACAGTTTCTGCACCGCGACGATGCCTTCGACGAGGGCATCAATGTCGGCGCTGGTGTTGCTGACGCCAAAGCTGGCGCGGGCCGTAGCCGCGAGGCCCAAACGGTCCATCACTGGTTGAGCGCAATGGTGGCCGGCGCGAATCGCTATGCCCTTGCGGTCCAGAATAGTGCCGATGTCGTGCGGATGCACGCCGTCGATGACAAACGACAGCACCGACGCCTTTGCCGCAGCGGTGCCAATGATGCGCACGCCTTTGATGGCGCTGATGCGCTCGGTGGCTTCGGCCAGTAGCGCCGCTTCGTGGGCCTGCACACGCTGCAGCCCGATGGCTTGCAGCCATTGCAGCGCCGTGGCCATGCCCGCTACCGCAGGGTAATCCGGTGTGCCGGCTTCAAACTTGTGGGGCACATGATTCCAAGTGCTGCCTTCGAAGGTGACCGAGGCGATCATGTCGCCGCCGCCTTGCCACGGTGGCATCGATTCTAGGAGCGCCTTGCGCCCCCACAGCACGCCAGAGCCATTGGGCGCGTACAGCTTGTGCCCCGAGAACACGAGGAAATCGCAATCCAATTCCTGCACATTCACAGCGAAGTGCGGCACGGCTTGGCAGGCATCCACCAGAGTGATGGCGCCTGCGCGCTTTGCTGCACGGCACATGGCCGCCACGGGGTTCACCGTGCCCAGCGCATTGCTGACCCATGAAAATGCGGCAATTTTGGTGCGTGATGCCAGCAGCGCATCGAACGCGCCGGGCACCAATTCGCCGGCATCCGTGATGGGGCACACGCGCAGCGTCGCGCCGCGCTCTGCGCACAGCATTTGCCACGGCACAATGTTTGAGTGGTGTTCGAGGCCGGTGATCAGGACTTCGTCGCCCTTGCTCAGTTGCGTGCGCCCCAAAGTCTGCGCCACCAAATTGATGCCTTCGGTGGCTCCGCGCACGAACACGATTTCTTCGGGCAGCGCCGCGCCGATGAACTGCGCCACAACTTTGCGCGCGCCTTCGTAGTGCTCGGTGGCTTCTTGCGACAACAGATGCACGCCGCGGTGCACATTCGCATTCCAATGCGTGTAGCAGTGCGTGAGCGCGTCGATGACGCACTGGGGTTTTTGGGTGGTGGCGGCGTTGTCGAGATAAATCAGCGGCTGCTTGTGCACCTTGCGCGCAAGAATAGGGAACTGCGCGCGCAGTTCGGGGCTGCCCGGGCTAGCGCTCGGACTGGCGCCTGGGGCTGCTGGACTGAAGAGTGCTGCGCTCACGCCAGCACCCCAACAGTGTCGCGCCGCGCAATGCGCCCATCCACCCGGCCATGCAAGTGTGTGCGGACGCAATCCAGTGGGAAGCGATCGATGACTTCGTCGGCAAAAGCGCGCGTCAGCAACATGCGTGCTTCCGCTAGTGCAATGCCACGCGAGCGCAAATAGAACAGCGCTTCAGCGTCCAACTGCCCGTTGGTGGCGCCGTGACTGCACTTCACATCGTCGGCATCAATTTCCAATTGTGGCCGCGTGTTCATGCTGGCATCGGCGGACAGCAACAGCGCGCGGCACGATTGCGCGGCGTCGGTTTTCTGTGCATCGACGGCCACACTGACGCGCCCGCTGTAGGCACCGGTGGAATGCCCGTCCAGCACAGCCTTCACCACTTGGTGGCTATTGGTGCGCAATGCTTGATGGCGCACTAAGGTGGTCAGGTCGTGGGTTTGCGTTTGCCCACCGATGATCAACCCCGAGATTTCCGTGGCCGCGTCGTCGCCTTCCAACAGCGCCACGATTTCCGCCCGAGATGAAGCGCCCCCCAGCGCGGCAATGTGCACGCCGCAACGCGCCCCTGCGCCGATGCGCGTGCTGATCAATTCTGTGTGCACCGCGGCGGCGGAATCTTCTTGCAGCACTTGCAAATCCAACACTGCGCCGGGCCCCAACACGATTTCGGTGACGGCATTCACATGCAAGGGCCCCGAACCTTGGAACGACAGTGTGAGCGTGGCGCGGGCGCCCGCTTCCAGCACGAGCAACAGGCGTGGGTGAATGGCGGTGGGGGATTCATCAGCGCTGCTGAGGCAGGCCACGTGCAGTGGCGTGGCCAAGGTCTGCTGCGCCGCGAGGTGCAAGAACAAACCATCCGCGTGCATAGCGGTGTTCAGTGCCGCCAATGGATGGCGTGCGGCGGAAAATGTGCTGCCCAAGTGTGCGGTCAGCAAGCTGCCATGAGTGGCCGCTGCTGCTGCCAGAGTGGTCAGCGTACAGCCCGCTACCGGAGCGGGGAGGCTCGAAAGTTGCGGTGCGAAAGCACCGTTCACGAACACCATGCGTTCGTCGCCGATGCCCGCCAACAAATAACCGAGCAGTATGCGCTCGCGTTCGTGCGCCAGCATGGTGCCTGCACCCGGCTTGAAATTGGTGGTGCGCAGCACGCTCAAGTTGGCATAGCGCCACTCTTCGTTGCGCTGCGTGGGCAACCCGTGGGCCGCAAATGCGGCAATGCTCTGTTGGCGCAGTTCTTGCAGCGCAGGCAGCCCGGTTCCGTAGAGCCCCGCCGCCAAAGCGCGCTGATGTTGCAGCAGATCACCGGCCGGAGCGGTCATGCGCCCCCTGCGTGGGCATCAATCCAGCCATAGCCCTGTGCTTCCAGTTCCAAGGCCAATTCGCGCCCGCCGCTTTTGACCATGCGCCCGCCGGCCAAGACATGAATGCGGTCCGGCACAATGTGGTCTAACAAGCGCTGGTAGTGCGTGACCAAAATGACGCTGCGCTCGGGCGAGCGCAACGCGTTGACTCCAGCGGCCACCACTTTCAGTGCGTCGATGTCCAGACCGGAATCGGTTTCGTCGAGGATGGCGAGGCGCGGCTCCAACACTGCCATCTGCAAGATCTCGTTGCGCTTCTTCTCGCCACCGCTGAAGCCTTCGTTGACCGAGCGGTTGAGGAAGCTGGGGTCCATCTCCATCAACTTGGCTTTCTGCTTCAGCAGCACCAAGAATTCCATGGCATCTAGTTCGCTTTGGCCACGGGCGCGGCGCACAGAGTTCAGTGCCGTGCGCAAGAAATAGGCATTGGTGATACCGGGGATTTCCACCGGATACTGGAAACCCAAGAACACGCCGCGCACGGCGCGCTCTTCGGGTGTCAGCGCCAACAAGTCGGCACCATCCAAGGTGACGCTGCCTGCGGTGACTTCGAAACGCTCGCGCCCCGCCAGCACTCCGGCCAGCGTGCTCTTGCCCGATCCGTTCGGGCCCATGATGGCGTGCACTTCGCCCTTGCCGACGCTGAGGCTGATGCCTTTCAGAATCTCGGCGCCTTGCGCCACTCGTGCATGCAGTCCGTTGATCTCCAGCATTCGCATCCTTCTCGGCTTGTTCAGCCCACGCTGCCTTCGAGCGACACCTGCAAGAGCTTCTGTGCTTCCACAGCAAACTCCATGGGCAGTTCCTTGAACACGGACTTACAAAAGCCATTCACGATGAGTGCCACGGCTTCTTCTTGCGGGATACCGCGTTGGCGGCAGTAGAACAATTGGTCTTCGCTGATGCGCGATGTGGTGGCTTCGTGTTCCACCACCGCGCTGGTGTTGCTCACTTCGATGACAGGGAAAGTGTGCGCGCCGCACTTGCTGCCCATGAGCAGCGAATCGCATTGGCTGTGGTTGCGCGCGTTGTCGGCCTTGCGCCCTACTTTCACGAGGCCGCGGTAGGTGTTCTGCCCGCGCCCCGCAGAAATGCCCTTCGACACGATGGTGCTGCGCGTGTTGCGCCCGATGTGCACCATCTTGGTTCCGGTGTCGGCTTGCTGGCAGTTGGCTGCCACCGCAACGCTGTAAAACTCGCCCACAGATTCGTCGCCCTTCAGCACCACCGACGGATATTTCCAAGTGATCGCGGAACCAGTTTCCACTTGGGTCCATGAAATGTGCGCGCGCCGCCCAGCGCACAGCCCGCGCTTGGTGACGAAGTTGAAGATGCCGCCTCGGCCATCCTTGTCGCCCGGGTACCAGTTCTGCACGGTGCTGTACTTGATCTTCGCTTCGGCCATGGCCACAAGTTCCACCACTGCTGCGTGCAGTTGGTTTTCGTCGCGCTTCGGCGCGGTGCAGCCTTCAAGGTAGGAAACCTGTGCGCCTTCATCGGCCACGATCAGTGTGCGTTCGAATTGCCCCGTGCCGCTGGCGTTGATGCGGAAGTACGTGGACAGTTCCATGGGGCAGCGCACGCCCTTGGGGACATAAACGAACGAACCATCGCTGAACACCGCGCTGTTCAAGGCGGCATAGAAGTTGTCAGTGCGCGGCACCACGGTGCCCAAATAACGCCGCACTAACTCTGGATGTTCGCGCACGGCTTCAGAGAAGCTGCAGAAAATGATGCCGAGTTCGGCCAGCTTGCCTTTGTAGGTGGTGGCCACGGAGACCGAATCAAACACGGCGTCCACGGCGATGCCGGCTAACGCCGCGCGTTCTTGCAGCGGGATGCCCAGCTTTTCGTAGGTCTTGAGCAGCTCCGGGTCTACTTCGTCGAGGCTCTTGGGGCCATCGGTTTTCGCTTTCGGCGCCGCGAAATATGAGATTGCTTGGTAATCGATGGCCGGATAGTTTGCGCGCGCCCAGTGCGGCTCGGTCAGCGTCAGCCAGTGGCGATAACTCTGCAGGCGCCACTCCAGCAACCATTCAGGCTCGCCCTTCTTGCGCGAGATCCAGCGGACCACATCTTCCGACAGTCCCGGTGGCAAAGACTCTTGCTCGATGTCGGTGACGAATCCGTAGCCGTACTCTTTTTCCGTCAATTCGCTGAGGGCTTTGTTGTCTTCGGCGCTCATGGTTTGCTTTCGGCGCGCAGGCCTGTGAAGGCAGTCACGGGGTCGCCCACGGGGCAGGTCATTTCGGCCAAGGTCACACGCTCGAGGGCACCGACGATGGCGGCGTTGATGCGTTGCCACGCGTGGCTCACCGGACAGCTCTTCTCTATGCCGCACTCTGCAGGCAGGTTGCCGGTGCAGTCGGTGATGGCCACGGGGCCGTCCAGTGCTTCGATAATGGCACCCACGGTGATCTCTTGGGGCCCGCGGGCGAGGGTGTAGCCGCCGTGCATGCCCCGGTGCGAAGCAAGGATGTCCGCTTGCACCAAAAGCTTCAGGATCTTGCCCACCATGGGCAGCGGCACGTGGCTGCTGATCGCCAGCTCGCGCGCTGAGTAGACCCGCCCGTTGCTGCGCGCGAACTGCGTTAGCAGCACGATCCCATAGTCAGCTTGTCGAGTGATGCGCAGCACGGTGGTTCTTGCCCACGGTCAATATCGGACCATGTTGGTCCTATTCTGCACTATGGAGTTCAGAATCCCAACCCCCGGGTCGAAAAAGGTCGGGCACTAATGGAGGTGGCGGGGGTGCTGGGGTCTTCTGTAGGCTATGGCCCGGAGATCCTGCCCATGGCCCGCCTGCTGTGCTCGTTAGTCCTACTCGCGCTCTGTCTTGTGGCTCAAGTTCCGGCGGATGACCGCGGGCGGCTGGATGTCATTGTGCTCTTGCGCGAGCAAGCGGACCTGAGCGCCGCCGCGCATCTGGAAACCAAGGAACAGAAGGGGCGCTTTGTTTGGGACACATTGGTGCGCACGGCGCAGCGCACCCAGGGCCCGCTGTTGGAGTGGCTCAGCAGCCGCGGCGCCTATGCGCAGCGTTTTTACATCGTGAACGCGGTGCGCGTGGTGGCCGATGTGGCAACCATCGATGCCGTGGCGCAGCGCGCCGATGTCTGGAAGATCGAACGAAACCCGCGCATTTATGGATTGATGAACACCGTGCGCGGCGGCAGCTACGAAGCGCCGTTCGCCATTGAGCCAGGCGTGAATGCAGTGAACGCGCCTGCGGTTTGGGCCTTGGGCTACAACGGCGCGGGGATTGTCATCGCGGGCCAAGACACGGGCTATCAGTGGGATCACCCGGCGCTGAAAGAGCACTACCGCGGTTGGAACGCAGCAACATCAACAGCCAACCACGACTACAACTGGCACGACGCGATTCACAGTGGCGGCGGTGGTTGTGGTGCCAACGCGACGGCCCCTTGCGACGACAACGCACACGGCACGCACACCATGGGCACCGCCTGTGGCGACGACGGCGCCGGCAACCAAGTTGGTGTGGCACCGGGCGCGAAGTTCATCTGCGCCCGCAACATGGACCAAGGCAACGGCACGCCGGCCACCTACATCGAGTGCTTTGAGTTTTTCTTGGCGCCATACCCCGTTGGCGGCACGCCACTGCAAGGCAACCCGGCGCTGGCACCGCATGTCACCACCAATTCTTGGGCCTGCCCGCCTTCGGAAGGCTGCGCGGCCACCTCGTTGTTGCTGGCCTGCCAAGCGCAGCGCGCAGCGGGCATCGTCACTGTGGGGGCGGCGGGCAATTCGGGCTCGGGCTGTTCCACTTGCGCCGATCCGTTGGGCATTTACGACGAAGTGTGGACCATTGGTGCCTACAACCTCGGCACCAGCGCCATCGCAGGGTTTTCAAGCCGCGGCCCAGTAACAGTGGATGGCAGCAACCGCATGAAGCCCGATGTTTGCGCGCCGGGCACCGGTGTCCGTTCGTGCGTGCCAGGCAATGGCTACGCCGGCGGTTGGAGCGGCACTTCCATGGCCACGCCGCATGCAGCCGGCACGGTTGCGCTGCTCCTGGATGCGCATCCTGCGCTGATCGGACAAGTGGACATGATCGAAGCCGTGTTGAACAACACAGCCGCTCACATCAACAGTGCGTCGTGTTCCAGCAGCGGCACATGGCCCAACAATGTCTACGGTCATGGTTTCGTGAATGTGCTAGATGCAGTGAATGCGGTGCGCGCAGTGGCAGCAACTCCAGCTACGACTGCTGTGGGCATGGGCGCGGGGCAAACAGCGTCGTTCCCGGTCCTGATCACCAACACTGGATATCTCACCGACACCTTCGGCGTGTCGGTCAGCGGCGGTTCGTACAGCACTGCGCTGTCAGCAACATCAGTGACGTTGAATGCAGGTGCGTCGGCCACAGTCACCTTGACAGTGGCAGTGCCTGGTTCAGCACCACTGAACCAAACCAGTAGCTCTTTGGTCACCATCACTTCAGTGAACTGGACTGCTGCGACGGTCACCACGGCGCCGTTGGTCACAACGGTGTCGGCGTTGGCGCCGGTGCTCACCTTCACACAGCCGGGCGGCCCAGGCACTGGGCTATTCGTGAATCTCGCCTCGCTGATTCCTGGGCACAACTACCACACCATCTTCTCCGCGGAACTCTGCGCGCAAATTGGTGGCGGCCCTTACCTCGGCCTGTGCTCTACCGACTTCTCTTTCTTGGTTTCGCAGTTCTTGTTGCCAGCAGGAGTGCAGCCCTTCCATGTCATCGCAGCGGGATCCAGCATCAGCATGGGCCCGTACCTTTTGCCTGCTGGGATCACGCTGGATGCGCTGAGTTTCGACGTCACTGGCGCGGGCTTTGGTGGCATCGGTCAAGTGACGCGAGTCACGATTCAGTAGTGGCGGCGGGTGCGGCGGGTGCCAGCAGGCGCGCCGCCGCAACGGCCACCAGAGCGATGAGTGCTGGGGCCAGTTGCAGATAAAGGCGGTGCAACACATCGCCATGCACAGCCGCCTCAGCCGTGGTGCCGCGCAGCAACAACAACAGCGGCACCGCGATGCACAAGCTGGCGCAGGCCTTAGCAGGCAAGCGCCACACATGATTGTTCATGAGCAGTGCAGCGGCCAGCAAGCCCAACAGTGGCAGCATGCTCAGCGCGTGTTGCGGTGACAACGCTGCTTGCAACCACGCAGTGGTGATGTCGCCGACAGAAGCAGCCGCACCCTCGGCAACGCGCTCGCGCAGCAGCGGCATCATGCCGTGCAGCAGCAGCGTCAGTGGCCACGCGCTCAAAACGCACATCCCGGCGATGCACCAGCGCAGGCGCGCCCGGCGTTCCAAGAGCGGCAACAGCAGTACCCCCAACAGCACGAGATGCAGCGCGCCTTCGAATTTCACGAACGGCAGCAACAGCAGGCTTGCCAGTGCGAGACGCAAGCCACCAACACCTTGCGCGCAAGCCAGCACTGCCACGCACAACACCGCAGCGATGAGCGGATCGGACTGCCCCGAGCTGGCATAGGTGCGCAGCAAGGGCAAGGCACCGAACAGCGCTGCCGCCAGCCACGCGGCCAGCGTGCTGTGACGTGCCACCGTTGCGATGGCAAAGAGCGCGGCCCCGGGCAGAGCGAGCAGCAGCGGCGTCAATGCAGCCGCGTCGCCGCCGCCGCCAAGGATGTGGCCGAATGTCATCAACGCGGGCATGCCCAGCGGGTAATCTGCCTTCAACAACGCAGCGTCTTCACTGCTGAGCCACGCCCATGGGCCATCCGGTTGCTGCAATGCGAGCGCTCGCAACAGCGCGATGCTGAGGCCGTCGCCGCGCACCGCGGGCACTGCGAGAAAGCGAATCACGACGGAGAAGCCCAGCAATCCAGCACCCAGCAATGCTGGCAGCGCCGCTGCATGCTGTTTGCCGTCGAACGCGACTCGTCTGCAGCACCAGCCGCAGGCCAATGGGCACAGCACAACGCTGGTCCACACCGCTGCACTCGCACTCGCGCCGCACATGAAACCCAGCGACAGCACCGCACCTAGCAGCGGCGCGCCCAACGCCATCGCTGCACCGACGAACTGCAAACGCGTGAGGCGTACTCCCGTGGCCGCAACCAAGGCCATGCCTGCCAGCAGCGACAGCATGGGTGCCAGCAGAAGCCTCATGGCAGCAACGCCTTCAGGTCGCTATGCGTCGGGTCACCGGCGCGCGCCTTTTGCACCAGTGCAGTGCTGGCCACCAAATGTTGGCGCGGTCCAATGCTGCGCACCAAGACCATGCGCTCTGCCCCAGCAGGCTGGGGTTGTTGGCTCAGCAACACCTGCACTTCGGCGCTGTCGATTCCATCAACAAGGAAAACTTCGGTGTCGCCGATGCGCGTGCCCAAGGCTGCGAGGCTTGGGTCGCTGGCGTTGCGCAGCCCCGCTTGCAGCAATTGCAGCGGCACTGGCGCACAGAAGGCCGCTGGAAAGAGGGCCGCCATCAGAATGCGGCTGCCTTCGAGGGTGCTCGCAGGGTTGCTCCCGCGAACATAGGCCAGACGCAGGCCCATGAAGCCAGCATGGGGAACAGCGGGCCGCAGCGCATCGGCGAAACTCTCGATTTCTGGGCAGGCCCAGCTTTCCAAGGTGATGGAACCGTCGCGCGCAGGGCGTTGTCGTGCTTCCAAGGTGGAGGCACTCACGAGGCGCAATTCATCGCGCAAGCTGGTGAACCACGCGGGCAACGACGCCACCAAGTGGATGCAACACAACACCGCGGCGGTGGCAAACGCGCCAGCGAGCACCAACTGACGGAGCTCGCGAATGGCGGACTTCATCGCTGCGGCTCAATGACTTGGAACACCCGAGCGCGTTGCACGCGCACGTGCAGGCGTTGTTGTGGGTCAGGCACGACGCCTTCGAGCGACACCACAGCGACGCTGCTCTGTGTTTGTAGACGCGCCAGCAAGCCCGGATCGGACTCAAACAGGCGGGGCGTACTCCACGTGCCCGTCGGGTTTGCGATGCGCGCATCTAAGTCGCACCACAAGAAGCGCAACCCGCAGCGCGGGTCGTGAGTGCGCTCAGCGTTTTTCAAGATGGTCGCGGTGCTACCGAGGACCACGCCGGGTGACTTGTAGTAGTACGGATAGGCGTAAGGCAGATTGGTGTGAATGCGATAGGTGACAGGCGCAGCGTCGGCGCGTTGTTCCACCGTAAGGCGGTCCAGTTCGTGACCGAGATTTCGAAACCACGGGTGCCTGCTGGCCGTGAGGCCCTGCACCGTCATGCTGAGCAGTGGCAGCAGCACTAATGCCGTCAAGGCACAGGTGCTCAGAGGGAAGCGCGCCCGCAGCAGCAGCAAGCCGCACCAAGCAGCCGCCAGCAACGGTGTGCAATACGCAAAGAAAAATACATGCCCTTCAGCATGGTTGGCGAAAAGCAGGGGATTCAGCAGTGCCGGCAGCGCTAGTGCCGCTATCACGCGCCAAACGCCACCGGGCAACATGAGCAGCCCCAGAGGCAGCGCAAGAAAGGGCAGTAGTCCGCCGAAGCCCTCAGAGAGGCGCGCGGTGCAGTGGGCCATGAAGTCTGCGAATGCAGGGCGGTTGAGCAGAGCCGACTGCACGATGTTGCCCAAGTCGCCGCCCGTGCGGCCGGTGCCGAACAGCGGCGCGTGCACGGCCCACAGTTGCCACACGCACACACTGGCAACGCCGGCCACGGCCATCCCAAGGGCAAGACCCGCGAGGCGCAGCGCGTCGGCCTTGGGCCTGCCGGGTACCAGCACGAACAAACCCAACACGAAGAACAGCGCGGCCCAATCCAGCCATACGCACAGAAAAGCAACGACTAACAAACACAGTTTCGCGAGGCGCCGCTGCCACTGCTGTTGCAGCGTGAATGCGCTTTCAAACAAGAAGAAGAGGAGCAGCCCTGCGGCCAACACCAGCGGCTCATAAGAGACTTGCGAGTACACCGCGATGACAGGTGCCAGCAGCAAAAACATTCCTGCTGCGCAAGAGGCCACGGCCCCGACATGTGGCTTCAGCAGGGCATACAGCAGCAGCGCTGCTGCAATGCTGGCGAGCAAACCCGGCAGACGCAGTTGCCATTCCGCAGTGCCACAGGCGGCGTGAATCCAAAAGGCACCCGGCGGATGGTTCAAGTACGCCATGGCTTCTTGCGGGTTGCCGTAAGGCGAGCACGCGAAGGGCACACCGCGCGCTTCCGCGAAACCGAAGTGCTCCCACGCCTGTGCGAAGGGCCCGAAGAAAACTCCAGCGTTGATTTCGCCGGGGCCGAAGGGCGCGCGCAGCGACGGCAGGTGCAAAGCCAATGCAACAGCTAGAAGAAGAAGCGGAGGAACCACTCGACGCCACATGGGCGCTGATTATGGTCGGCGCCCGCCCGCGATGGAAGTGCCTAAAGCGCCATGGGGGCTTGCTTCTCGGGATTGATGCCCAGTTCGGCCACGGCAGCGGCGGCCACTGAGTGCGGCAACTTTCCGTCGTCGGCCAACGCGCGCAGTGCCGCCAAGACCACATGTGCGCTATCAACTTCGAAGTGGCGGCGCAGAGCTTCACGCGTGTCGCTCATACCGAAACCGTCTGTTCCGAGGCAAACAAAGCGCCCTGGTAACCAGCGAGCGATTTGATCCGGCACAGCCTTGATGGAATCACTCACGGCCACGAACGGGCCTTGCAAGCCGACCAGCACGCTTTGAATCCACGGGATGGATTGCACGGCATTGGGGTTCAAGCGGCTCATGCGCTCGTGTTCCAGAGCCTCGCGTCGCAGCAGGCAGTAACTGGTGGCGCTCCACACATCGGCATCCACGCCATAGCGCTCGCCGAGGATGTCCGCCGCCTTCAGGGCCGCGTTGATCAAAGTGCCGCTGCCGAAAAGTTGCACTCGTGGGCGTTGCGATGCGGCGGCTGCGCGGTAGCGATACAGCCCGCGCAAGATGCCCTCGTCGAGGGCCGCTATTTCTGGCGCCGGCGGCATCATGTAATTCTCGTTCTGCAGAGTGAGGTAGTAGAAGATGTCTTCGTTGTTGGCCACCATGCGCTGCAAGCCGTCGCGCACAATGACGGCGATCTCGAAAGCAAAGGCTGGCTCGTAGGGGCGGCAATTCGGAATGGTTGAAGCCAGCAACAGGCTGTGGCCATCTTCGTGTTGCAGCCCTTCGCCATTCAATGTGGTGCGCCCGGCGGTGGCGCCCAGCAAGAAGCCGCGGCCGCGCAGATCGCCGAAGGCCCAGATCTGATCGCCTGTGCGCTGGAAACCGAACATCGAATAGAAGATGTAGAACGGAATCATGGGCACGCCGTGCGTGGAATACGCTGTGCCTGCCGCCGAAAACGAGGCCATCGAGCCCGCTTCGGTGATGCCCTCTTCCAACAACTGCCCATCCTTCGCTTCGCGGTAGTACAGCAGCATGTTGCGGTCGATGGGCTCGTAAAGCTGGCCATGCGCCGCATAGATTCCGATTTGGCGGAACAGTGGGTCCATGCCGAAGGTGCGCGCTTCATCCGGCACGATGGGCACGATGTGTTTGCCAAAGGTTTTGTCGCGCAGCAGCTTGGTCAGCAAGCGCACAAAAGCCATGGTCGTGGAAACGCCTTCTTCCGTGACGATGCCTTTGCGGAACTCGGCATACACCTCGTCGCCGGGCAGTGTTGGCGCGGAATCTGGCACGCGGCGGCGGCGCGGCATGGCGCCACCGAGGCTTTTGCGGTGCTCGCGCAGGTATTCCACTTCGGGGCTGTCGGCGCCCGGGTGGAAATACTGCGCGTCGTCTAAGTCCTCGTCGCGGATGGGCAGTTCCAAGCGGTCGCGGAAATCGCGCAACTGTGCGCGGCTCAGTTGCTTCATCTGGTGCGTGACATTGCGCGCCTCAAAGCCATCACCAAGCGTCCAGCCCTTCACCGTGTGGGCGAGGATCACTGTGGGCTGGCCTTTGTGCTCGGTGGCTGCCTTGTAGGCATTCCAGATTTTCACGCGTTCGTGCCCGCCACGGCGCAGGTGATGAATCTGTTCGTCGCTCAAATGGTCGACCGTGCGCAAACTCTCAGGTGTCTTGGCGAAGAACCGCTCGCGGGTGTAGCCACCTGGCTCACTGGCATATTTTTGCCACTCGCCGTCAACCACCGCGTTCAGTTGCTCCACCAAGCGTCCGTGTTCGTCTTTGTCGAAGATCTGATCCCACTCCGAACCCCACAGCACTTTGATGACATTCCAACCGTTGCCACGGAAAACGCTTTCCAATTCTTGGACGATCTTGCCGTTGCCGCGCACGGGGCCGTCGAGGCGCTGCAAATTGCAATTCACTACGAACACGAGGTTGTCGAGGCCTTCGCGCGCCGCGATGGAAAGCGAACCGAGCGATTCTGGCTCGTCGGTTTCGCCGTCCCCGACGAAAGCCCACACGCGCTGCGCACTGGTGTCCACCAAGCCGCGTGCAGCGAGGTAGCGGTTGAAGCGTGCTTGGTAAATGGCGCTCAGCGGGCCTAGCCCCATGGACACTGTGGGGAACTGCCAAAAATCTGGCATTAATCTTGGGTGTGGATAGCTGGACAATCCGCCGCCCAAACTCTCGCGGCGGAAGCGGTCCAGTTGTTCGCTGCTCATGCGCCCTTCCAAAAACGCGCGTGCATAGATACCGGGGGAGACATGGCCTTGGAACCAAATCTGGTCGCCGCCGCCTTGTGCATCCGGGCCGCGGAAAAAATGGTTGAAGCCCACTTCATAGAGCGTCGCGGCAGAGGCATAGGTGCTGATGTGCCCGCCGAGGCCGGGGTAGCGATTGTTAGCTCGGCCCACCATCACCGCAGCGTTCCAGCGCACGATGTTCTCGATGCGCAGCTCCATGGATTCATCGCCGGGATAGGCAAGCTGATCCCGATGGTGAATGCTGTTCACATAGTCGGTGCACACTGGAATGTTGCCCACGGCGCGGCGGCGGCGCGCCATCTGCAGCAATTGCGTCAACAGCCACTGCGCGCGCTCGGGGCCTTCATGCGCCAACACCGCATCGAGGGATTCCATCCACTCGCGCGTTTCCAGCGGATCGTTGTCTATGCCCATCGGTGCGCTGCTCCGCTCACTCAGGCTTCGGTTCCGGTGTGTCTTCCAATTTCACTTTGGCCACAGACTTCTTGCGCACACGCTTCGCTGGCGCCGGCTTCTCGGCCTTCGGCACGCGCACCTTGCGCGGCGGGAACTCCCACTGCAGTTCGCCATCTTTGTAGAACAGCGCCGCTTTGAACTTCTTGCCGCGCATGGACACGAAACCGAAGAGTTCGTCGGTCTTCTCGCCGCTCAACATCTTGCGGATCTGCGCCGGCGGCAGGAAGCGATATTTGATCTTCTCCGCCAAACGGAAGTCGCACTCCTTGTCCTTCTTGCGCGGGATGTTTTTCTCGCAGCGATAGCCGCTGCCGTCGCGGGTGACCACGCCGCCGCAGCGCGGGCACTTGCCCATCACCGTGCCGTCAGAAACGGTCTCGAAGGCGTCATCCTGCGGTTCGTCCACCTCGCCGTCATCCACAGTGGCCAACAGTTCCACTTCCATCATGTGGTCGGCGCGCAGCACTAAATACCCCGGCGCGCGGGTGCGGCCGAAGCCCGTGTAAGGCCCGGCGCGCTTTTGCGCCAAGATGATCGCGAGCGTTTCCGGAAACACATACTTGCCGCGTTGGTCTTTGGAAATGTTCACTTCGCATTCAGCGCCAGAGCACATGTAAGAGAAAGTTTTCTCCAACAGTGCGCTGTTGCAGGCGGGGCAACGGAAGTCGGCACCCTTGGGGTGGTCCACCGCAAAAACCAGTTCGTTCTTGATGTCCCGATCGCGCAGCGCATGCACGATCTCTTCGCACTGCTTGTGCACAGCGTCGTCCCAGTCGGCGCGGGCATAGTTACCGTTCGCCATCTGCGCGAGGCGGTATTCCCAAGTGCCGGTCAGTTCGGGCTCCGCTAAGAAGCCGAGGTTCAAGTTGCGCACGATGCGCACCAGCGTGCAGCCGAGTGGCGTGGGCATCAGTGCGCGGCCTTCGCGGCGCGCCAAGCCTTTCATGACCAAGTCTTTCACGATGGCGGCTCGGGTGGCAGGCGTGCCGATGCCCTTTTCTTTCAGCGCTTCCAGTTGCTCGTCTTCCAGCACCTGCGAATCGTCTTCCATTGTGGGCGGCGCCAGTTTCGCGCTGGCGGTTTCCATCACTTTCACCAGTGTGCCGTCGGTGTAGCGCGCGGGCGCCAGCGTTTCTTTGTCCAATACTTCAGCGAGAGTGGTGGTGACGCGGCCGTCGGCGCTTAGTGGGGCCAAGTCTTTGGCGTCGGCCACAGGTTCCACCGCGTGCCAGCCTGGTTCCACCAAACGGCGCTCGCTGGTGCCAAATGATTCGCCTTCAACCACAGTCTCGCGCGAAACATGTTCCCACTTGGCCGCGGGCAAGAACACAGCGAGGAAACGGCGCACGATGATTTCGTAGATGTTGCGCTCGTCGTCACGCAGCGTCTTCGGGTTTTCGCCAGTGGGGATGAGTGCGAAGTGGTCGCCCACTTTCTTGTCGTTGAACACATTGGTGCTGATCACCGGTTGCATTGCAGCCACGCTTCCGGCGACGGAAATCGCGCGCGACGCCACCGCAGCCATTTCGCCTTGCAACAGCGCGCTCACCAAACGGGGGATCTCTGCGCGGTAATCCGACGGCAGGTAGCGCGAATTGGTACGCGGGTAAGTCACCGCTTTCTTCTGCTCATATAACGACTGCACCAAGCTCAGGGTGCGGTCCAACGTGTAACCAAAGCGCGACGAAGCTTCGCGCTGCAACGAAGTGAGGTCGTACAGCAGCGGCGGCAATTTGGTCTTGGTGGTGTGGCGCTCGGTGGCAATGCCCTGACGCCCTTGCACCTTGGCGGCGACATCGGCGGCTTGTTGGCGCGTGGAGGTGCGGTCCTTTTTGTCGGCATCCGCAGCGTTGTTTTGCCAGCGTCCCACGTAGGAGCCCGTGCCGGTGTCGAAGGTGGCATCGAGTTGGAAATAGTCTTCCGAGCGGAAGGCGTCGATCTCGCGTTCGCGATCGACCAAGAAAGCGAGTGTCGGTGTTTTCACGCGGCCCACCGCGAAGAAGGCTTTGGCGCGGCCCATGAACTTGCGCGTGAAGCCGCGTGTGCCGTTCATGCCCACGATCCAGTCGGCTTCGTCGCGCGCATAGGCGGCGTCGCGCAGCGCGGCGTAGGCCTTCGCGTCGCGCAGTTCACCAAACGCATTGCGAATGGCGTTGGTGGTCATGGACTGCAACCACAAACGCTGCACGGGTTTCTCGGCGACGGTGGGGTCGTCATCCGTGGCGTGCTCCAAGATCAGCGAGAAAATCAGTTCGCCTTCGCGTCCTGCGTCGCAGGCGTTCACCACCTTGGTCACATCGGCGCGGCGCAGTTGCTTCACCAAGTTCTTCAGCAACTCTGCGCTGCGCGCGTTGCCTTCGCGCGGCTTGCGGATGAACTTCGCCGGCAAGATGGGCAGTTCGCCGAGCGACCAATGTTTCCAGCGCTTCTCATAGAGCGCAGGGTGTTGGAGTTCCAACAAATGGCCGCTGGCCCACGCGATCACCATCTGCGGGCTCTCTAAAGTGTTCTCGTTCTTATTCTTGAACCCGCCAAGGACGCGGGAGAAATCGTCGGCGACCGACTTCTTCTCTGTGATCACGAGTGTCTTCATGTCCGCGGTCCTTTCGGCTGGCACTTGGGCGTCGGCGGCGGCGAATTGGTTCGCCGGGCACCGTTCTTGGGTGGCGGATCATGAACCCATGGGGCAAGGTCCATCAAGGGCAGGGGCAAATCGCGCTGTTTCTGGGGGGCCCCCTGAGCCAGCGCTGGAGGCATGTTCCGTGCGCAAAAAGCACCCGGCGATCTTCGTGCATAACACGCTGCACCGCAATGATTTGAAGGCGTATTGATCGCGGGCACTATTTGAAACTAAGGAAACTATGAGGGGCGCTCGATGCTGCATCAACAAATATCTTACGGCCCGCGGCTTGCATGGTGTGAAGCGGCCCGTTGTGGCCCTGGAGGAGACTTCTCATGACAAAGACACTGTGGACGGCTGTGGGTGTGCTGCTCGTGTGCGGCAGCCTCGTGGCTCAGGATGTTGAACAGCGGTTGCGCGACCTCGAGTCGCGTGCTGCACGGGCAGATGGCCTCGCGACGCGAGTGCATGAACTGGAAGGTCGCCTGCAGACCTACGAAGCGGCGGATCAGTCGGCAGCGTTGGAAGCGTCCATCGCGGCGCTGTCCGAACGCCAGCCAGCAGCGGGAACGGTCACGGCGCGCAAGGCTTCGGCCATCACGCTGGGCGGCCAGTTCCGCATGCGCGGCGAAGCGCGCTCGCCCTTCAACTACGCGTCGACCTCCACGCTCATCGTGCCGGATAACATTTTCGCCCTGATGCGCACGCGCATCAATGTGGACGCTCGCGTGGCCGACAATGTCCGCGTGTTCGCAGAGCTTCAGGACTCGCGCTACCTCGGTGAAGAGGGAAGTGTGACCGCCGACACCGCCGGTGTCGACTTGCACCAAGGCTTCGCGGAAATCGAGAAGATCTTCGGCAGCAACTTCACCGCACGCCTCGGGCGCACGGAATTGTCGTTGTGGAACCAGCGCCTCGTCAGCCCGCTGGATTGGCACATGGTTGGCCGTGCATGGGACGGCCTGTTGGTCAGCGGCACCCAAGGTGATTTCGATATCGCAGGCGGCTGGCATGTGGTGCGCGACGACATGGCCCCAACGCCAGCAGCAACGGCGAACACAGACCATTTGGAATGGGCTGCAGCCACCTTCAAGGGCCTGAAAGATCAGCAGCTCGGCGCAGCCTTCTTCTGGCTGGAAGCTGCGAGCGGCGGCCTTTCCATGGGCACCGCCACTTTGCATGGCGAAGGCAAGTGCGACGGTTTCGACTGGTCTGCCGATGCAGCATGGCAGAGCGGTTTGAACGGCGCGCTCAAGATCGAGGCCTACGCTTTGGCCGCAACGGCGGGCTACACATTTGATGGCGATCTCAAGCCTCGCGTCAGCGCGGAATGGACTTTCGGCAGCGGCGACAGCGACGGCGCCGCCAACGGCAAGTTCGAGACCTTCAATCCGCTCTACTCCTTTGGTCACTACTACCAGGGCTTCATGGATCTGTTCTCTTGGAAGAACGGCACCGACATGGCCCTGCGTGCAGAGATCAAGCCAGCAGACGGCTGGAGCACCGAATTGGCGTTCCACGGGTTCTGGCTCGACACCACCAACGACGCTTGGTACGGCGCCACTGGCGGAGTGATTCGCCCCGCGTCTGCGGGCGCGAGCGATCAACTCGGCTACGAGATGGATCTGTCCGCCAAGTACACCTTCGCTAAGAACACAGTGCTCTGGTTCGGCTACTCGCGCTTCTTCGCGGGCGACTTTGTCGACGCCACCGGTGCATCTGACGACTCTGACTGGATCTGGGCGCAGCTCACCGCCACGTTCTGATCTGGAAGCTCCTCAACGACACGGCTGCGGTTCCGCAATAAGTACGCGGGGCCGCGGCCACTATGTTGCCGGTGCACGCGGCGCGCTGCAGCGATACGCATCAGCGCGCGGTCAGCTCACTTGTGATCGTGGCCGTCGTGGTTCTCTGCAGGGGCGATGCTGGGCACAGCGGCGGGCGCTTCGGGCTGCAAGTCATCGGCCTTCTTCTGGAAATATTCTTCCAAGGTGTAGGGGCGAATGGTGGCCACCCAATTGAAACCACTGCGCTCGATGAACCAGTCATTCTCTTTTTCACGCTTGGCACCGACGCTGATCATCGTGGTCTTGCCGTCCTTGAGCACCAAGGTGGCTTTGGCCGTGGGCTTGTCGAAGCCGTATTCCGCTTTGCGTTCAGCGCCGATGGGTTCCGCGAGGTACATGCGCCCCAATGCTGCCAGCAGCGCTTCCACTTTGCCGTTGTCCGCAAGACGCGGCGGCGTGGCACTGATTTCTGTCCATAGCGATTCCGTTTCCGGCTTCGCGCCCTCCGCCAATGGCGGTGCATCTGCTGCGCGGGGTTTCTCGCGTTCGCTGCGTTCCAATGTCAGCACACCGGCCTCGCGTTCCAATGTCACTCTGGTGACTTCCGCGGTGGGCACATCCGTGAATTGCGTTTCCACCCAGGCGTTGGCCGAGGTGCCGAATTCGTAAGTGTCTACTCCGGTGGCGTGATGCGCGGCGTCGCCACCATTGCGGCGATAGAAGACCGAAGAACCTTGCTTGCCGGTGCCCAAGAAGAAATCGGCGAGCACGGTGCCATCAGCCTTCTTCAACAGCACATGGCGATTGAAGCGTTGATCCGCTACCTCCAGCGAAGTGAAGGATTTCTCTTGGCGCGTGGCCACGCGCCCGACGCTGATGCGCTGCACCGCGCTGACGAGATTGTCCAATTCGATCTCGCGCACAGGGAACGCGCCTTTGTCGGCTAGGCCGAATTTGCCCAAAGGCGCAGTGGCGTCTGCGTTGGCGGCGGGCTTGCGCTCGCGCTCCAACTGCACCGAAGTGCCATCACTTTCGATGATGCTGATGCTGGCGATGTCTTCAGCTTTCAACGAGGCATAGGGCTGCGTGGCCTCGATTATGACGCCGCCTTGCGTGGCGGTGTCTGGCCCGAGGAACACAAGGATGGCCGCGAGTTGCAGCGCCGCGCAAATTGCCAATATCCAACTGGTGCGATTCATGTGTGCTCCTTAGATCAATTCCACGGGCTTCTGCGAACGACGCCGGACCCACCACAACAAAGCCACCGTCAACAAACCCATCACGCTCCACACGATCGTCCAAACGAAACTCATTTCGGCGGCGGAGGCGCGCTCATCGGGCGACAAACCCGCCAGCCCCGTCAATGGACGGCGCACCGCCGCGCGGTTGCGCAGCGGCATCAATTCGGCGTCGGGGCCGCCTTGATCGATGGCGTTGGTGATCAAACGGAAATTGCTCTCGAACACAGTCTCTTGCTGTTGAAAAGCGCGGAAGACCACGGGCGAGAACGCATCGGAATCGCCAAAGACCACCAGCGAGCAGGCCTTCTGGCTTTCTGCGATGGGCGCACCGCGGCGCGCGGCAGTGGGCGCAGCAGCGGGATCGGCGCTATCCAGCGGCTTGTCCACGCCGGGAATGGCCTTGTCGGCGAAGTACGACTTGAACTGGCCAGTGACTTGCAGCGCCAGCACCTGCGGCTTTGCGTTCTCAGCCGCTTTCCAGCCGCGCTCCAAAACCGAATCCACATCGCTCGCATCTGCTTGCGTTCCGGACTTGGCAGAACTGTGCATCAGTTCCGTGCCCACTGCGCCTTCAGGCAACTTGCCCAAGCTCAATGGCGAAGCCCAGAACATGCCCGACATCGCCAATTGCGCGGTCACCGAGCTTTGCTGATCCATGCCATCAGGGCCCACGCGCACGAAGAACGGGTAAAGCACATCTTCGATGTAGCGCACGCGCTCGCGGCCCACGCTGCGCGTCTTCAGCAGCGGCAGATAATCGCATTGCTCGTCCAAGAGCAGTTCCGAACCCAGTACCACGCCGTAGTGCGCCAGCAGTGGTTGCAGCGACTTCGTGTCCACCGGCGCCACTTGAATTGAACCCGAGCGCCCCGTGCCTTCGGAATCGAGGACATGGTTGTCGGCCAGAATGATGAGCCGCCCGCCGCGCATGAGGAACTGGTCCAGTTGATAGAGCGCTTGTTGGTTCAGCGCTTTGGGCCGCGCCAACACCAGCACGCTCAGTTCACGCGGGATCTCTGGGTTTTCCCCAGCGAGATCAATGCGACGCACTTCGTATTCATCAGACAACAGTTGCTGCACCGCTGCGAATTCATCCGGTGGAGGCCGCTGCCCAAACTGCGCCATCATGGGGTCTGCATCGGCCTTAGGCGAGGCAAAGCCCACAACTGACAAGAACCCCGGGATCAGTTGCTTGAGTGCTCCTTCGAGCGCGCCCTTCACATCAGCTTCACCCAACGCGGCCTGTGACGAATACAGCGGCATCACCTGTTCGTTGCCATCGACATCCAGCAGCACCCACGAATGGAAGCCGTCTTCAGATAACAGATCCTTGGGGATGGTGGAGATGCGGTACTTGCGGCGCAGTTCAGCATCGACGCCCTTGCGCTCTTCAGGGCCTTTGTCTTTCCATGGGTCTTTCAACTCCAGCGTGAAGCGCCCGCCAGATTCGCGCTGCAAGCGCGCGCCCACTTTCGTCAGCGTTTCGCGCAGCCCCTTCATGTGTTCAGGCAGCGTGTCATCTGCTGTCAGTAGCACAGTGGCCTTGGCGCGTTTGTCGCGCGCCACCAGCGCACCGGGCACGCTGCCAAACCCCCGCGCCAGCTTCTTCAGCGCGCGCGCCGTCAGAAACTCGACATCGCCCAACTCGACTTCCCAGTCTGTGCCGCCGCGCTCCACGACTTTGATGAGGCTCTCCAGATTCAGATGTTCGAAATCTGTGCCGCTATTCACCACCACAGAGAAATAGGTGCTGCGGTAACCCGACTGAAAAGCATCGCGCACAGGAATGGGGAAGGGCCGCACACCGTAGGCGCTTTCCGCTTCGCTCTGTTCTTTCTCGCCGGCTTTGTCCAACTCAACAGCGCGCACTTTCACGCGGCCGCCGGAGGCCTGCGCAAACTCGCCCAGCAAATCCTTCAGCGGGTCGATCAATGGGCGCAACTTCTCGTGCTGGTTTTCCAGTGCCGAGTAATAGAAAGTGATCTCGCCACCCTCTGCGAGGTCGGCCATCAGCTCGGTGGTGGCGGCACTAATGCTGTAGTGCTTGCCTTCGGTGAGGTCGGCACGCCAGAGGTGCAGCGAATCGACCAAGTGCGTGGTGCATGCGAAGTTCAGCAGCAACAGCCCAGGCAGTAGCGCGAGATTGAAGCGGTCGCGCCCATGACGCCACTCCAGCACCACGGTGTTCAACGCCAAGAACCACACGGTGGCTGCGGCGTAGAAAACAAGATCGCCCAAGTCCAGCAAACCGCGCTCTACGGCGTCGAAGCGCCCGCCGAAACCAACATGTTTGAAGGCTCCTGCGATGTTTTCGGGCAGCAGCGATTCCCAGAACGGTGCGTCCGGCAGCAGAGTCAATGCGCACAGTGCCCAACCGAGGAACAGCGCCAGCATCTGGTCTTGCACCAGCGACGAACAGAACAGGCCGATGGCCAAGAACGCGGCGCCGAGTAAGAGCGAACCGGTGTAACCACCAAGCACTGGGCCCCAATCGAGGTCGCCGTAGCTGGCCGCAGTGAAGGGAATGCCCAGCGTGAACACCAGCGCCATCGCAAGCACAGCGAGTGCGCCGAGGAACTTGCCCAGCACCAATTGCCCTGACGGCAGCGGCAAAGTGACCAGCAATTCATAGCTGCCGAGTTTGCGCTCGTCGGCCCAACTGCGCATGGTTAGCGCCGGCGCCACCAAGGCGAGCAGCGCGGGCATCCAACGGAAAAACCCGCGTGCGCTGGCTTGGTCGCTCGCGAAAAAACGTTCGACGAGGAAGAAGGTGGTGACCGCCACCACAATGAACAGGCCGGTGAACACATAGGCCAGTGGCGAAGTCAGCGATGCGTGGATTTCGCGCCCCGCCAGAGTGAGAGAGCGATTGCCGCTGCGTGGTGTGTTGCTCATGCGGCCCTCCCGTCTTCGGCCTTCAACGAGCGGAAGATCTCTTCTAAGTCGTGCTTCTCGCGTGTGATCTCGGTCAACAGCAAACCAGCAGCGCGCGCCGCTTCGGCAACTGCAACGGCCACGTCTGCGCCGGGCGCGGTGGCCAAGCGGTACAGCGTCGAGCCATCTGCTTGAGGTTCTTCTTCGACGCCGCTGACGCCGGGCACTGCTCCCAAGCGCGCGCGTGTTCCCGCGGGGGCGTTGAGCGCACGCACGCGCAGGCCTTTGCCGCTGCGGAAGGTGTCCATGTTTTCATCCACATGAATTTTGCCGCCCACAATCATCAAGGCGCGGTCGCAAGTGGATTCCACTTCCGACAAGATGTGCGTGCTGAGGATCACTGTCTTGTGGCTGCCCATGCGTCGAATGACTTCGCGGATTTCCATGATCTGCGAAGGGTCCAAGCCCGAAGTGGGTTCATCGAGGATGAGCACCGCGGGGTCGTGAATCATGGCTTGCGCCAAACCCACCCGCTGGCGGAAACCCTTGGACAAATGCGCCACGGGTTTCGTGCGCACCGAAGCAAGGTCGCACGCGCGCACCACTTCGCTGAAACGCTTCTGCCGTTCCGTGGCGGGCACATTGCGCAGCTTGGCCATCAACAGCAAATAGTCTTGCACCAACATGTCGCGCCAAACCGGCGCGTTCTCAGGCAAGTAACCCAACAGGCTTTGGGCTGCGAGGCGTTGCGTCACCAAGTCGTGGCCGCCAATGCTGGCGCTGCCGCTGGCCGGCGCGATGTACCCAGTCAGGATCTTCATGGTGGTGGTCTTTCCGGCGCCGTTCGGCCCCACCAGCCCCACCACCTGCCCGTGAGGGATTTCAAACGACACACCCGACAATGCCATGGTGGCACCGTAGGCGTGGGTGATCTGCTCTGCTCGAATCATCTGTGATCTCTCCCGATTCCAGGCTGCACGCAGCCGCTCTATTCAGCGCTGCGCCAAGCGCGCGCGAGCGCTAAGCGATAGCGGCAATGCGAAGCACGATTTACGAGTGCAGAGATACCCGCCCTCCGCAGGCACCGGAAGGGGGAGCTACGCATGGCTTGGCGGGCTCCGCGGTCACGGTCGGATGCACTCCAACGGACCGCTGCGCCTCCCCAAGCCATGCTCCGCTGGATTATCGAGGAGCTGCGCATGGCTTGGCGGGCTCCGCAAAGAACGCGCCCCGCGCGATGGCCAGCTACGGGGCTGGGGGATCGCACGGGGCGGAGCGTGAAACCTGGCCGCTGCGTGTGCGGCGCACTTTGTTGGGTCAGCAGTCGCCGCAGGTACTTACCCAGCGGGCCTGCACGCGCACGCGGCGGCGCACGGTTTCGCAACGGTCGGGGTCGCGCACGGTTTGAAAGCGGCCAGCGCAAACCAGCACTTGGATGGGGTTGCCGCAGTAGCTCCATTCCATGCGATAAACCGGAGGCACCCACACGGTTCTGCAGGCGCCAGGAATGCGCACTTGTTCAGTGACGATGGTCCAGTGTGCGGGCTCGTAGCGGCGGCAGGAGTTGTCGCAACGGTGGACCATTTGCTGCGGGCCGTTGCCCAGCGCCAGTTGGAACGCCCCGCCGTTGTGAGCGCCCCCGAAGAAGAAATGCAAGAAACCCTGCGCCGGCAGTGTGGGGCTGAGGGTGGCGCTGGCAACCAAGACGATCAAGCTTGCGATTCTGGCGGTCATGGCGAACTCCATTTTCTGCCCCGGGCCGTTCGTTCGAGCAACGATTGGGTGGGACACCTTCCCTCTAAGCGAACCGCGTGCCGTACCGCGCCTACTTCCCTAACCCCATGCCCTGCAACACTGTGCACCCGCATTTTTAGATTAGTGCCCATCCGATTCTGTCCCTCCGCGGGGACAGTGCCGGCGACACGCGCGCCGATAGAGTGGGGGCCATGGCGCCCCGCAAGCTGAAAGTCCTCGGAGTCCCCATCGACCTTGGTGGCGCCCATCGCGGCGTAGACATGGGGCCCAGCGCTTTGCGCGTGGCGGGGCTGATCGAAGGCCTGCGCACGCTCGGTTACGAGGTAGCGGACCTCGGCAATGTGCCAGTGCCGGTGCCGCAGAGCATCGGCTGCGGCGATCCGCATGCGCGCTACCTACGCGAGATCACCGAAGTCTGCGCCGCCGTGGCGACGCAGGTGGAACAAGGCAGCGACCCGGACTCGCGTTTCATCGTCTTGGGTGGCGACCACTCTGCCGCAGTGGGTTCGGTGAGCGGCACCGCTGCGTTTCACGCGCAACGCGGCCAGCGCATCGGCCTGATTTGGATTGATGCGCACACCGACATGAACACGCCGGAGTCGTCGCCCACCGGCAACATCCACGGCATGCCCGTGGCTTGCCTCATCGGGCACGGGCCAGCGCCGCTGACAGTCTTAGGCGGGCCAGCGCCGCGCGTGCTGCCGCAAAATGTTGTGTTCATTGGCATTCGCTCAGTGGACCCAACCGAAAAAGCACTGGTGCGCCGCTCGGGCGTGCATGTGTTCACCATGCGCGACATCGACGAGCTGGGCGCACGCGGCGTGATGGAACGCGCCATCGCGCTTGCTTGCGACGGCACGGCGGGGTTCCATTTCTCTTTCGACATGGACGGCGTGGATTCGCAAGTCGCGCCTGGAGTGGGCACGCCCGTGCGCGGCGGGCTCAGTTACCGCGAATCGCATTTGATCGCCGAGATGGCCCACGATTCCGGCTGCATGCTGGCCATGGACATGATGGAAGTTGACCCCGTGGAAGATGTGCGCAATCAAACCGCGCTCCTCGGCGTGGAGTTGATTCTGTCGGCCCACGGCAAGTCAATTTTATAAACTGCAGCGCTACGGCGCTGCTCTAACGCGGCGCGCTGCTCAGTGCGTCGCGGGCTGCGACCACCAATTCTCTCGTGCGCGCCATGAAATCGTCTTGCGTGAGCTTGCCCGCAGCAAGTTCTTGCAACACCTGCGCCTGCGCCAGCGCATCCAAATTGCGCAATCCCGCACGCGATTGCAGCAAGCGCCACGCTTTGCGGCGTTCGACGCACCACAGCACCAATTGGCGCGAAACGGCGACATTCACCAGCTTGCCGCTGTCGTTGATCACGCGCGTCCATGCGCCGTCCGCTGGCACATACGCGCGGTTGGTCGGGTCGAGGAAGCGGCGGTGCACCACATCTTGCTGCGTGATGCGCAGCAGCACATCGTCCAGGCGTTGGAGTGAAGTCAGCTCTTCGTCGCGCACGCTGCGGAAGTGGCTGCGGAAGCGCGCTTCCGTGTAGGCCCAGTTCGCCACAGTGAATTCCAGTTTCTCGCCACTCGCTTTATGGGTGATGCTGCTCCAGTCGCGCTCGGGTTGCGGGTTGCCCTTCAGCGATAAGCAAACATTTTCGAGCTCGCCCTTGGTTGGGTCGCACACAAACTCGGGCATGCCGCGGCTGTCGCGGGCGAGTTGTGCTTGGCGCGACGACAAATGATCGGCAACGCCGTGCTCGGGCTGGCATGTGGTGAAGCTCTGCACGAATGCCGTGCCGCGATAGGCGAGGGCTTCCAACAGCACGCGGTACAGCGCTGCAGCGTTAGCCATGGACACTTGCGCGATGTAGGGGCTGCCATGCCCGCTGGTGAAGGCTTCGGCCACGCTCTTCTTTTCGGTGAGCTTGCCTTCAGTGGCGGCACCCAACTGGTTCATGTCGAAGCCGCCGGGCATGGGCGACGAATCGGAGTTTTGTCCACCGGTGTTGGAATACACCTGCGTGTCCAGCAGCAGGATCTTCAGATTCGGGCGGTTTTGCAGCACCGCCTTCGAGACATTCTGGAAGCCGATGTCGCCGAAGGCGCCGTCGCCGCCCACTGCCCAAATGCGCGGCAGTTCCAGCACTTCGGTGTCGCTCATCAGCGTGTCCGTGAAGTGCGTGAACTTCCAGCAGTCGGCTTCTGTCAGCGGCGCGCTGCTCAAAAGTTGATGCGCGAGGCGTTCGGGCACCACGGAACGGCGCGCGTGATCCATGATGAAACTCTCGGACAACAACCATCCGACAGTGGCGCCGTCTTGGAAGAGCGAGTTCATCCACGGATACGGATGCGGATTCGCCGGATGCGTGGAACCAAACACGGTGTTGCAGCCGGTGCTGGCGGCCATGCCCATCACAGCCATGCCGTTCCAACGCGCGCCTTCGAACACTTGCAGCGAGCGATGCGCATGCGCTTCGGCGCGCAGATGCCGCGTCCAGTGCGCTATCAATGCGGCGTCGCTGGGCACGCTGCCTTGCTGCACAGCAGCAGTGTCAGCGGCGTTTTCGCCACCGATGCCCAACAGCACTTGGGCCAGCAGGCTGCGCCAACGCGCGTGAACCTCAGGCGCTGAAGCCGCAAGTTGTTGCATGTGCGCAACGCCGTTGCTGTCCAGCGCCGTGGCCAATTGAGCCAAGCGCTCAGCCTTCGCGTGAAATATGGGCCGCATCAAGGCCTCAGAGATGGTGGCCACTGCGCGGAGCACAGATTTCTCGCCGCAGCCGGCGCAAGCACCGTCGCCAGACACCAGCGCTTGGTAGTTGCTTTGCACCATCAAGTGGAACTGCAGTGCAGCGGCGCGCGCATCCATCGGATGGTCGGGGTCGAACTGGCCCAAGTGGTGCCGCGGCGTGTCGGGCAGGCAGCGCAAGAATTCGGTGGCGCTGACATGGTCGGCGTTCAGCGCTTCGCCTTCGTCGACCATGACCAGCGCATTGTGGTCGCCACATTCTTCAACGCATTCGGAGCAGCCCTTGCACAGGTCGCTGATGAAGATGGAGAAAACGCCGCCGCTGCCAGGTTGTTTGCGCTCGCGCGTAGCGAAGATCATGTTGCAGTGCGCGTAGGCAGCGGGCAGCTTGGGGGCGATGGTGCGCAGTTCTTCAATACTCTGCGGCCAATTGGCGTGCCGCCCGAGCGTCGCGTCCGTCGCAGCGTGCTGCTCGATGGTTTGCAGCAAGAGCGCGTCAAAGGCCGCGGGCTTTTCTGTGGCTGGCTTGGCGGCTTCGCGTTTCATGGCATCGCGTAGCACTGGCTCGATCTGCGGCAGCGCGGCCAGTAGTGCCGTGCGCGCCCCGACCGAGCTGACATAGCGAGCCACCATTGTGCGCAGCACTGTTCCCAAATCTTGCGCGGTGTTTGGCATCGCGGTGTCGGGGCACGCGACAATGCAGGCCATGCACTGCGTGCAATTCTCAGGCACCCACACCGGGACTTGGCGGCGTGCGCCATACTTGGAATTGGTGGCACCTGTGGCTGCGGCCATCAGCCCCGTGGACGCGCGAGGTGACGACGGAGTGTCATAGCCCAGCCCAGCGCGGTATTCGGAGTCGTAATCTGCGCGATCAAACAGCGGGGCAGAATTGCAAGGTGCCGCGCCGTCACCGCACGCGGTGGGCTCGATGGGGCACAGCACTGCGCCCCGCATACTGGATTTGTCGGGGGCGTCCACTGCGCCTGCGCGCACAGTGCGCACGCGCGCCATGCCTTTGTCCATCACGCTCAAGTTCGACTGCACCACGGCGTCACCAAGTTTGCCGAAGCGCTTTTTGTATTGCGCCGCAACCACATTGCGGAACTCCTCGGGGGGAATGTCGTGGTCTTGCAAGAACGACGAGACCGCAAAGAAAGCCCCGAGGAAACTGTTGCCTTGCATGCGGTATTGCAAGTCGGTGCGTGGCGTGGTCTCGCGCGCGATGCCGAAACCGTCCAGCGAGAACAAGCGGATGCCGCGTTCCAAGATTTCTTGGCGATGACGCGTGGGGATGCGGCTCCAGAAGGCGGCGTCATCCGGCTCGGCGGATTCCCACACGAAGGCGCCGCCTTTGTTCAAGCCCGCGAGTGGGTTCGAGTGCAAGAAGGCGCGAGGGTCGCAGCAAAGGACCACATCCACATGACGCAAGTCGCAGTTGACGCGGATGCGCTCGTCCGCCACCACCAAGAAGTAGCTGGTAGGTGCGCCCTTCTTTTCCGATCCGTATTTTGGATTGGCACTAATGTGCAGTTGCTTGGTGCCATGCGCATTGCTGCGCTCTGTGGCGAAGCGCCCGAGGTCGCCTAAGACTTCGCTCAAGTTTTTGCCGGTGGTGATCATGCCCCAGCCGCCGATGGAATGGAAACGCACAGCAATGGCGCTGGGCGGCAGCAAGCTCGGGGTGTCCGCGGCCAGCACCGCGCAGGGGTGGTCGATGCCGACATAAAAGAACGACGCGCCATCGTCGGCGCGCTTGCCGTCTTGGCGCGCAATGCGGCCGCGCACGAAATCCAACGCTCCCAAAACGCCTTCGGGGCGGAAATCGCGCGAGCCCAAACCGTACACGCCCGAAAAAATACGCGGCATGTCCTCGCAGCGCAGCGCGGGCAAACCCGCGTGCGACGGGGCGCGGCTGTTCTCTAACGCCTTCATGAGTGCAGTGCGCAAGTCTCGCGCCAGCGGGCCGTCGCCAGACAATTGGTCGTCGGTGCGCTCCAGCACAATCACTTGCTTCTTGCCGCGCAATGCCTGCAGCACAGCGGCCTCGGGGAAGGGGCGCAGCACATTGATGTGCAGCACGCCGACGCGGTCGCCACGCGTCGCATGGATATGCTCCACTGCGGCTTCGATGTTTTCTGCAGCCGAGCCCAGCGCCACGAAGACCACATCGGCGTCAGGGTCGCCACTTTGGCTGACCAGCCCATAGTGGCGACCGGTCAACGCGCCGAACTCTGCGTAGGCAGCCTCGAGGAAACCCAGAATGGGTTCCACAAAGTGTTGGCGCCGTGCCGCCACGCCTTGCATGTAGTGCTCTTGGTTTTGCACCGATCCCAAAAGCGCAGGATGGCGCAGATCGAACACTTCGGGCACGCGCCGCCGCGTGGGGCCGAACAGCGCGCGTTGTGCTTCGTTGGGGCAGTCGATTTGGTCATCGGCTCTGCCGAGGAATTCGCGGATCAACCCAGATTCAGCGCGCAAGAAGGTGCGTTCAAGATGCGAGGTCAAGAAACCGTCTTGTGTATTGATGCCGGGAGTCAGCGACAGTTCACAGACCTTGCGCAAGATCAGCGCTTGGTCAGCCGCTTGCTGCGCGTCTTTCGCAAACAGAATGGTCCAGCCGGTGTCCAAGCAGGCGTAAATGTCGTCGTGCCCGCAGTGCACATTCAGTGCATGCTTGGTGATGGCGCGGGCCGCCACCTGCAACACCATGGTCGAGAGCTTGCCCGGCGCGTGGTGGTACTGCTCTAAGCCATACAGCACGCCTTGCCCCGAAGTGAAGTTCGCTACGCGCTTGCCTGTGATGGAACACGCGATGGCTCCGCCTTGTGCGGCGTGCTCGCCTTCAGCTTCCACCGCCAGCTTCGCGGCCCCAAACACATTGAGTTCGCCGCGCGCCACCGAGGCTTGAAACAACTCGCCCATCTCGGTGGAAGGCGTGATGGGATAGAACACGCCGGCATCCACCACGCGGGCTTCCACATGCAACGCCACCAGGGTGTTGCCATTGGTGGTGATGGGTGTTCCTGGCCAACGCACGACGGGCGCGGCCTGCTTAGCGGCAGCAATTGGCATGAAGGACTCCGTTCCGGGAAGGGATCTGGCGGTGTCTCAAGCAATTCATGTGCCGAGAGGCAGATGATGCCAGTTGGCTTCAGTCCGCGGGCTGATTTGAGTCAAGCGCCGTAGCGCGACACGCCGCGTGGGGATTGGTGCCCTTTCATCTGGGGCATTTTCACCACTGGCTGCGCTGCCGCTACTTTCCCGAGGGCTTCGCTTCGGGTTTGGCGATGGCTTCGACGGAGGCTTTGAAGTTCTCGTCGCCAGTCTGGCTCGCTGCTTGCAGCAACGCTTTGGTCAGACGCTTCGCCTTGGCTTCCTGCTTCGACGTGCGCAGCGAAGCGAGCAGCAGGCGCATGCGCTCCAGCCCCACGCTCCGCGCGGCGGGTTGCGTTGCAATGCCGCGCACCAAATGCACCAAGGCACTCATGCAGGCTTCTTGAGCTTTGCCTTCGGCGGCAGCGGCGCGTTCTGCCCAAGTGTCCAAGCTGAGTGCGATCACTGCGTCGGCCGCTGTGGGTTCAATCACTAGTTTGTGCCCGTCGTCGCCCTGCGCCAACAACTTCGCGGCTTCTGCTGCATCCGGCACCACGCGCGCGGCGGTGCGCGCGGCCATGTTGCGCAAGCTTGTAGCGCTCAGGCTGATTTCCGCGCCCGCATCGGCCATGGACAACACCGTGGTGGTGCATTCTTCTAAGTGGGCCTTTGCAGCAGCGACGGAGCAATTCGCCCCCAAGAGTGCAGGCTCGCACAGCACCAACACTGCATCGAAAGCCAGTGGATGTTGTGCAAAGGCGCGCGCCGCTGCGGCGACTAATGCCTGTTGCGCCTCTGGCTTCTCTGCGCGCGCCAGTTCGCAGCGCACTTTCCAAGCGGTGAAATTGCAGGGGCTGCGCTTGCAAGCTTGAGCCAGCGCGTTCAATCGTTGATCTTGCGGTGCCAACGCAGCGGCAGCGCGCAGGGCTTCACTTGCAGCGAAGCCTTCCTGATCTCGTTGCGCTTCTTGCATCACACGCACCCACCACGCGCCGCTGCCAAACGGAATGCTGATGCCGTCGTGGCAGCTCGAACCGCTCCAGCCGGAATTGTCATTGCCAGTGCGCCACGAGTGCAGTGCGTTCTGCCAAATCAAGGCGCAGTGCCCCGGTTGCCCTACAGGCATGGCGGGCACTCCGAAGGCTTGACTCATGGACGTGCCGAAGCGGCCCACCGTGCCACACACGCCGCCGTATTCGAGCATGATCGCGAGCGTGACGGGTTTGTTGTCGTAAAAGCTGCGCCCGGCGTGGATGCTGACACCTTGCGCGTTGTGGCCGCGGTACGGAGCCATGTGAGCGGCGTCGCCCACTTTGTCGTGCGTGCGCAGTTCAGGTTTGATGTTTTCGCGCGCCCAAACTAAGTCTGCGTCGGAAGACCAACTGCCCACCACATAGCGCAGCTCCCACGCACTGAGCTCGCGAAACGCAGGAAAAAGAACGCCCTCGCTGTCCCAGCGCAAGTACGAAGCATGACGCGCTACGGGGTCGATGGCGCTGCCATCGGCCATCCATTGCACCGGCTGCGCAAAAGTGAGCGCGGTGGCGACTGCGACGCGCAGCGACAAACCCTGTTTCGATTTCTCGTCGGCGCGCACGATGCGGTCCAGCACGCGCAGCGCTTCAGGCCATTTGTCGCCTGAAGCGTCGCCCGACGCCACGAACAGTTTGAGCGCGCCTGCATCAGCCAACAGCCATGCCAGCGTTTCCTTGCATTCGGTGTTGGCGCGGCCTTCCACGCCTAAGACTGAAAGCAGGCGCCACTGCAACAGCGCTTGTGCGCCGTCGGGATCTGCCGCAAAGACGCCAATGGCAGCGGGCGCAGCGCTGAAGCGGCGGCGCAACGATTCGTCGAGATGCTGGAAGTGCGCGGGCAGTGTGCCGCTGCGCGCAGCATCGACGCTGGCCGCGCACAGTTCCATGGCTTTCGGTGGCGCTTGTGGCGTTGCCCACAGGGCCAGCGGTTGAAGGAGCACTAATGCAATAGCGATGTTGGCGGCGATGGACGGCATGGCCACAGACTACCGCGCAGCGTTTTTGATGATCGCAACATCTGCGGCGCTCAGCTTGGCTTCGGAATGGAGCATCTGGTAGTCCCAAGTGGGCATCTTGCCTTCGTCCACCTCTTCGGCGATCTCGTGGAGTTTCTTCGCCTTGCGCTTTGCATCCATCTTGTCCCACAGCGAAAAATTCAATTCGTCGCGGCCGTCGCGCACATGTTCAGCCAGCACCAGCGAAGCCCCGGGCAGGTACGAGTACCACGGGTAACGAGTCTCATTGCTGTGGCAGTCGAAGCAAGCGCGCTTCAAGATTGGGTCGGCCTCTGCAGAGAGGATCGTGCCGCTGTAACGCTCGGGCGGATTGCTGCGACTGATTGTCATTTCTCCAGCAACCGCAGCGCCAACACATGCCACAACCAACAAGAGCACAATGAGTTTCAGGATCCGACGCATGTTTTGCCTCCTTCGCGCCCCCAAGAATGCTTCAAGGGTCGTCGTATAGACTACGCGTCCCATGCGCTGGACGCCCTTATGTTGTTGCGCGCTCGTACTGCTCGTTACCGCAGTGGTTGCGCAGGATCAAGAAACGAAGCTGACCAAAGGCGACTGGCGCGACGATCAAGTGCCCAAGGGCTGGGCGCGCAAAGTCATCGGCAAGTACGAGTTTCAGAGCAACGCTCCGTGGGAATCGGTCGAGGTGGTGGCGAAGCACATGAACGCCATGCTCGAGCGCTACAAAAAGCTGTACCCGCCGGTGAAGCAAGAAGGCAAAGCGTATGTGGTGAAGATCTTCAAGAACCGCGCCGAGTTCTTGAAGTATGGAGCGCCGCCCAATGCAGGCGGATATTTCTCTAAGACCGATCAAGAGATGGTGGGCTTCGACACGGGCAAAGTTGGCGGAGTGTCGACCAAGGCCAGCACCACCGGTACGACACCGGTTTCGTTGCGCGAGCGCTTGGCCGCGCGTTTCAGCATGGATTTGTTGGGCGTGTTCGCCCACGAAGGCTGGCACCAGTATTTCCACAAGCACTGTGGATCCGGAGTGCCTTTCCCCAGTTGGTGCGACGAAGGCATCGGTGAGTATTTCTATGGCAGCCGCGTCGAAGGGGGACAGATGAAGGTGGGGCGCGTGAATGACTACCGCCTCGGCACCATTCGCAGCGCCATCAAGCGCAGTAAGACAATTCCGCTGAAGGACATCGTGGGTTGGGACCAGCAGAAGTACTACGCGGTGGCGGGCCTTGCTTACGCGGAAGGCTGGTCGTTGGTGCACTTCTTGATGGAGCACCCGCAGTGGAAGCAAAAGAAGCTGCTGCAAAAATACATGACCAATTTCGTCGAGCAGCACAGCATCGAAGAGGCCGTGCAAGCAGCGTTCAAGGGCTGGAAAGACGAGCACTGGGCGGCCATGGAGAAAGATTGGAAGGAGTTCACGCTGACGCTGAAGTACGGCGACGCGGAGGCGGAAATACTAGCAGCGGAATTGGATACAGAAGAAGGGAAATGACGCGATGAGCAGCGACGAGATCACGAGGCGCGGATTCTTGGCGACATCCGCAGCGGCCGCCGCTGCGGCAGCAGCGCTGTCCGGGTCCGGCAGCGCGGCTGCGAGTGGCACAGCGGTTGACGCCATCGCGGTGCCAGACATCTTCGTGCGCAGCGCCGCGGGCCCAATCCTCGTCGGTTCGCAAAACACATGCAAAGCGGCGTTGGGTTTGGCTTGGGAAAAACACGCAGCAGGCATGGCCTTGTTGGATGCGATCGTGCTCGGCATCAACACGGTGGAAGACGATCCGACGGATCACAGCGTCGGACTCGGTGGCATCCCCAACGAAGATGGCGTGGTGGAACTCGACGCTTCCGTGATGGACGGGCCTTCGGGACTTTCCGGTGCCGTGGCTTCTATCCAGAACATCCGCAACCCCGCGAGCGTCGCGCTGCGCGTGATGCGCTACACCGATCATTGTTTGTTGGTCGGGCCCGGCGCGCTGCGCTTCGCCAAGGACCACGGCTTCAAAGAAGAGAACCTCCTCACCGATGACGCGCGCGAAGCGTGGCTGTATTGGAAGGCGACGCTGTCTGATAAAGACGATCGCTTCCCGAAAGAGGTGGCGCAGCTTTCGCCGGATGTGAAGAATTGGTTTGGCATCACCGGCACCGTGAACATGGGCGGCTTGGACAAAGCGGGCAACCTCTACGGATGCACCAGCACTTCTGGGCTTGCGTTCAAAATCCCTGGACGCGTGGGCGACAGCCCCATCATTGGCGCGGGGCTCTATGTTGACAACGACGCTGGCGCAGCGGGCTCTACTGGGCGCGGTGAAGCCAACATCATCACGCTCGGGAGCGGCATGGTGGTTGAAGCGCTGCGTCGCGGTGCGCATCCGACCGATGCGTGCAAAGAAGCGCTCGAGCGCGTTGTGCGTTTCACGCGCGCCAAACATCTCGTGCGTGCCGATGGCAAGCCAGACTTCCAACTCAAGTTCTACGCCGTCGACAAGACGGGACGCACGGGTTCGTTCGGGATGTTCCCTGGCGAGCAGTTCGCCATGTGCGACGCCAACGGCCCGCGTTTGCAAGATTGCCCCGGCCTCATCGGAAAGTGAAACCATGTCCAATTTGACTGCCGCCGCCGTGCAGGCGCTGATTCGCGATGTGCCAGATTTCCCGAAGCCTGGGATTCTGTTCAAAGACATCACCCCGGTGCTGAAGCATCCGCAAGCAATGCACAGCGTGATCAAGTTCATGGCTGAACGCGCTGCTGGCTTGGGCGTCACGCTGGTGGCGGGGCCGGAAGCGCGCGGCTTCTTGTTCGGCATGCCGCTGGCCATGCGCTTGGGCGTGGGCTTTGTGCCCATCCGCAAACCGGGCAAGTTGCCTTGGAAAACGCGCAGCGTTTCTTATGCGCTGGAATACGGCACCGACAGCGTGCAGGTGCATGAAGACGCGGCAACAAAGGGCGACCGCGTGTTGTTGGTGGACGACTTGCTGGCCACCGGAGGCACCATGGCGGCGTGCTGCCAACTGATGGAATCTCTCGGCGCCGAAGTTGTGGGCTGCCAGTTCATGGTCGAGCTTGGCTTTTTGCAAGGGCGCGAGCGTTTGGCGGGGCAGCGCATCGACGCGCTGTTTGCGTACTGACATGCGCACTGCAATGGTTGGCTTGTTGTGTTTGCTGGGCGCGCTGCCATTGATTGGGCAGCAATTCGATGTGGTGCAGTTGCACGTGGAGCACCGCGGTTTTGGTGAGGCTGCGAGCGTCGCAGTGAAAGGTGTGGTGCGGCTGAAGCTGGCGAGTGCTGATGCCCCCGATCAGGATTGGCGCAGCGCCATGGTGGCGCAAGCAGGCGCGATGTCTGGCATCGAAGAAGTGCGCATCACCAACGACGGTGCCAGCTATCGCTTGGATGTGCACATGCGTTCGCGGCGACGCCGCATGAACACCATGGTTGCGTTGGATGCTCATCAGGTGACTGTCGTGCGCCGCGGACATTTCAGGCCTTCGGAATACTCGGAAGATCTTGTGTGCGTATTCATGGCTGCGGAAGACAAGCCGCTGACGCAACCGAGTGAAGAAGAATTAGTGGAGCGGCTCACTGCACCGCTGCTCACGCGCAAGGCCGCAGCAACGGGGCTCGCCGGGCAGTTGATCCAACGCCTGCGCACGGTGGTGCCTTCGCAACCCAGCATCAGTGCGGAGTGCGTGAGTTTGCTGTGCGCGCTGCCGCTGCAGCAGTTGTTGCCTCTGGCGCGGCGCATGGAACTGATCGCTGCGCTCAGCGACGAAAACAGTGACAGCGCGGCCACAGCCGCCAACCTGACTTCACAACAGCGCGCAAATTTGCGCATCGCGTTAGGTGATGTCAGCGCGTTGGGCCAAACGCCCGATGAAGCAGAGCACAGCATCACAGTTACTGAGGGCCGCGAAACCAGAGTGTTGCACATCGGTGGCGGCGATGACAATCATCAAATTGCACTTGCTTCAGGCTGGTCGGGCGCAGACGAACCTTCCGTGCGCGGCGCTTTCGCGTGGGAACTGTTCAAAGAGCGTGGATTGCACAACAGCAGGCCTGACAGCGCTGTGGGTTTGGTCTTGCACGAAGAAGTCGCCGCGGGCCGTGCGCGTTTGCCCGGTACCGAGGCTGAGCGCGCCGACGCTAGTGCTGTGTTGCAGCGTCTTGCACAGGGAGCAGACCCCACCGCCGCCGCCATCGTGTTCTGCTGTGGTGCCGTCGGGTTGGTAGCGGCGCTCTACGCGGTCCGCCGCCTCAGTGTCTCGCTGCTGAACTAAGTGGATGGGCCGTCGCCCCACTCTTGGTCGAGGTCGGCCAAGCGCTGGGTGCAGGCGGCGAGGCGGGCGTTGAGGTCTTTCACTCGTGGGCCGTCGCGCAGGACGGCCGTGTCTTGCAGCAGCGCGAGCAACGAATCGCGCAAGGCTTCCTGCGCCATGATGTCGGCTTCGATGGTCGCTACTGCGCGCCGCTTGGATTTTGGCGGGGTGCGCTTTTTCGCGTTGGCTGCGGGCAAGGCGGCTGCTGCTGCGGCGGCCGGGGCCGTTGAGGCCTTCGGCGCTGTATCAGCACTCACGCGTTGTTGCGCGACGGCGGTGCGGCGAATGCGCTCCGCCGGGCCAAAGCTCTCGCCATACAGGCGCACGCCTTGCTCATCGATCCACAAGGTGCGCTGCGTGATTTGATCCAAGAAGTAACGGTCGTGGCTAACCACCAGCAGCGTGCCGGTGAACTCTTTCAGCAAATCCTCCAGCGCTTGGCGTGCGGGGATGTCGAGATGGTTGGTGGGTTCGTCCAACAGCAACATGTTCGGCCGCGCGAGCAGCATCTCTGACAACGCCAGTCTGCCGCGCTCGCCGCCGGACAATTGCGAGATGGGCCGGTCTGCGTCCTCCTCGTAGAACAAGAAACGCGCGAGAAACAGGCGCACTTCAAAGTCGGTCCACTTGGGGCGCATGTCGTGCACGAAATCGCGCACGGTTTTTTCCAGTGGTAAGTGGATTTGCGCTTGCGAATAGAAGCCGACATCCAGCGAGCGGCCAAGGTCCACCTTGCCCGACAACGGCGCCAACTTGCCGCCCAGCGCGGATAGCAGTGTGCTCTTGCCGCAACCATTGCGCCCCACAATGCCGATCCGCTCGCCAGGTTCGAAGATGCAACTGAGGCCCTGCACCAGCACGCGCCCGTCGTATCCAATGCTGAGATTTTCGATGCACAGCGGCGCATCGCCCGCGCGCCTCATCGGAGTCAGGTTCAAACGCATCATGTCTTGGCTCGACGACGGCACGCTTAAGCGCACAAGACTGTCCAATCGCTTGCGCCGCCCCTTCGCTTGGTCGCTGCGGTGCGAACCAATGTGCTTGCGGATGTATTCCTCTTCCTTGCGGATGTAATCCTGCTGGATTTCGTATTCGCGGCGGCGAGCAACCAGCTCTTCCTTGCGCAATTCGTCGTAGCGGCTCCACGCGGCGCGGTACAGCAGCGGGCCTTCCTTAGTGAAAGCGAGCGTGGATGTGGTGACGCGATCCAAGAAACGCCGATCGTGCGAAATCACCAGCGCCGCACCACGGCGACGGATTAAGTGCTCTTCCAGCCACTCGATGCCTTCGAGGTCGAGGTGGTTGGTGGGTTCGTCGAGCAGCAGCACCTGCGCGCCGGTGAGCAGCATGCGCGCCAACGCGACGCGGCAGCGTTCGCCGCCGGACATGGTGCCGCAGGGCGCGTCGTGCAAGTCGGTGCGCAACCCAAGGCTGGCCAAGGTGGCGCGCGCGCGTCCTTCGAAGTTGTCGTCACCCGCGATGGTCAGCGACTCATCAAGGATGGCGTGCTCTTCCAAAAGTTCGCACTGCTCGGTGACATCAGTGCAGTGCGATAGTTGCTCTTCAATGTCGCGCATGCGCTGCGCCGTTTGTTCGTGCCGCGCGAAAGCGGTCATCACTTCTTCGAACGCGGTGCTGGTGGGGTTCAGAGTGGGGTCTTGCGTCAGCCAGCCGATTTCCAAACCGCGCGCCCGAGAGATGTTGCCGTGGTCTTGCACCTCAGCGCCTGCAAGCATGCGGAACAGCGTGCTCTTGCCACAACCATTCGCACCCACAATGCCGATGCGCTCGCCTTCATGCACTTCGAAAGTGAGATGCTCGAACAGCGTTTCCGCTGCGAACGACTTCCCCAGATCGTTGACGGTGAGTAGGGCCATTTGTGTCAGACCCCAGTGGCGATGCGCGCAGCGGCGCGACGCAAGCCATCACGCAACACTTCATGCTGCACGCGCGCGAGGCAATCGTCCAAGCTCATCCAGTCGCCGTCGTCGTGTTCGCTGGAGCGCGTCCACAGCGCATTGGCGGCCTCGCCCAAGAACAGGCGCAGTTCTTTCTCGTAAGCAGGGGCATCGGCTTTGCGCTTGCCAGCGGGCACGCTGTAGCGCAGCACTTCTTCGAAGCCCGGCCAAATCTTTAGTTGCTGGATGCCAGTCTCTTCGCGCAGTTCGCGCCACGCGCCCGGAAGGGCAGTTTCGTCGTCATGCAAGTGGCCCTTGGGCACCGACCAAGTGCCATGACGCGCGTTGCGCAGCAGCAGAAAACGCGGTGCGCCGCCCGACAACATGAAAACGATGAATCCGGCAGCCTTGCGCATGGCCCGCAAGATTCCGACTTTGATGCCCGCAGCGCAAGGGCAGTGCTTCCACCGTGCTGGGCCGCCTGCTACAAAACAGCGCCATGGATGTGAGCCTTGCCACCCTCATCGACAACCGCGCCGAAACGCCAACGGTATGGCGCATGGCGCTGGATTGGGACGCCTTGGCGCGTGGGGCGCGCGCTGCACGCTTCGTCATGCTGGCGTTGGAAGACAACGCAGTGCAAGTGCTGCCGCGGCCCTTCAGCCTGTCGGATGTGTGGCGCCGCGCCGATGGCCGCGTGGTCACAGAGCTGCTGTACAAGCCCATGGGCCGTGTCACCCAGCGCATGACGCAGTTGCGCGCTGGGGCACAGGTGCGCATTGGCGGCTTGGCGGGCAACGGTTTTCCACAGCCCGCTTCAGAGCGGCGTCCGGTGCTGCTGGCAGGTGGCATCGGCAATGCGCCCTTCGCGCTGCAAGTGCGCGAACTCCTTGCGGGCGGCCGCGCGCAAGAGGTGGTGCTGGTCCTTGCTGGCCGTTCGGCGCAAGACATTTGGATTCAGCCCAGCGTGCGGGAATCTGGCATCACCATTATCGAATGCACCGACGATGGCTCGCGTGGCGAGCACGGGCGCATCACTGAAGTATTGCAGCGCCGCTTGAGCACGCTGGGCCCCATCGAGGCTTTCGTGTGCGGCCCCGAACCCATGTTGCATGCGGTGCAACAAATGGCTTTGAAAGAGCAGTTTCCCTGCCACTTGTCGGTGGAAGAGCGCATGGCTTGCGGCTATGGCGTGTGCAACGCCTGCGTGGTGGAATCTGCGCAGCCGGGCGTGCCGTGCGGGCAAGGCGACTATTTGCGCGCTTGTGTGGATGGTCCGGTATTCGAAGCGAGGAGCATTCACGCATGAAAACTATTGGATTGTTGCTTTGCGGGCTGCTTCTGGGCACGGGCTGCGCGTCGCAGGCTGATGCGCTGCAAAGCGCCGACGGCGCGCCGCTGGATTCGATCATCAGTATGAGCAGCAGCTTTGTCACCAATTCAGACAAAGGTGCCGAAGTGCGCCGTGTGGTGGCGCGCAATGGTGTCGTCAGTTGCGAACTGCACACCATGGATGGCGATTTTTACGGTGCTGTGCCGGTGAAGGAATGGCGTCGCCTGTGGAACCTGCTCTTAGAGGAAGACCCCTTTGGGCATGGCGCATTGGATGTCGACGAAGACGACAAAGATGGTGGGCCTTATCACAAGGTGCGTCTTGAACGCGGCCGCGATTTCAAAGAGTTCAGCGCGCAGAATAAGACCGACTTGGCGGTGTTCTCGTCGCGCGGAGTGGTGCGCCGTTTGCAACTGAGCAACGCCATCGTTGAACTGGTGGCGCGCCACGCCACGCAGCCTGCTCCGAAGAAGTGAACTCCGCCAAGAGCCCAATGCAGTTGCGAACGCGCGTCATTCTGTTCGTCATCGCGTTGAGCGTTCTGGCACCATTAGTGCCCGGTCAAGCGACTTGGCCGTTCGGCGGTTCGCGACGCAGCAGCGGCGCAGAGTCGTCAGAGTTGGACCTGTGGAACTTGGGCCTGCTGGGCGCGAAGGCGAAGGAGTGTGGTGCGACAGTGGCACGCGGCGGCACGACGGGACGGCGCAGAGTCGAGCGCAGCGGCGAGCAAGCCACCAACGACAACGGGCCGCCTCAATTGGAAATCGTGTTGCTGTTCCCCGGTGGGCCTGCTGCCAAGGCTGGGCTGTTGCCGGGCGATGTCATTAGCGGTGTGAACGGCAAAGCATTTGTTGCTGGCTCGCTGAATCCGTTGGCGCTCGCATTGATGGCGGCTGAAGCCGCGGACAAGGGCGCGGTTGTCTTAGAAGTGCAGCGCAAAGGGGCGAAGGGCCCTGAAAAGTTGTCGCTGCGAGTGCCGCTGCGCAGTTTAGGCAATGACGCGTTGCATCCGGAATTGGGCGCGGCGCGCAAGGCCATCCAGAAAAATGCGTTGCAGTGGTTAGCGGACCACCAAGGTGGCGATGGTGGCTTTCCAGAAACACTCAGTGGGCGCAACGGCAGCGTGGTGCAAGCGGCGTTGGCGGGTTTGGCGTGGCTGGCCGCCAGTGACGACCCAGCGAAATCCGCTTGGACATCAAGCATCGACAAAGCCAAAGGCTTTGCGCTGCGCTATGCGTTGAGCCCCGATGAAATGCCCATCGCGAGTGGTGCCAATTGGGACCAGACCAACTGGGGGTTGGTGCACAGCGTTCTATTCCTGAGCGAGCTCGCGGCGCGCAAACGCGGTGCGGTGCCGAAGGTGGAATTGGAGCGATTGGTGCAAGCACTGCAATCGCGCATGGAAAAAAGTGGTGGTTATGCCCACGGGCCTGGCGGCAAGAATGCGCTGGACTATTTGGAACTGAACATTGTCGGCTCGCTGGTGTTGTCCGCGCTGGGCAGCGCGCGGGGCGCTGGCGTTGCGGTGGATCTGACCAAAGCGCGGCTCTTATTCGATTACTGCGAGGCCTCTGCGTCGGCGGAAGGCGGCGTGGGCTACAGTACCGCTGCGGGCCAGAAGGGCGAAGGCAACATTGGCCGCAGCGCAGCCGCACTGTTGGGTGCGCGCAATTTAGGTTTCGACAAACTGCCCTTCGGCGCAAAGCTCGACAGTTATGTGCGCGCGCATGCGGCGGAAGTCATGGGCGGGCATGCATCGCTGATGCAGCACATATTGCTGAGTGGCGTCGCAGCCGAAGCGTTGGGTGGCGAGGCGCGCAGTGCGTGGTGGGTTCGCGCACAGCGCGACTTGGTGTTGGCGCGCGCGCCTGACGGCAGCTTGCAGCCGCGCCCGTGGCACGAATCGTTGCAAATGGGCAGCAACAGCGATGTCAGTGTGGGCGAGGTGTGGACCACCGCGTGCTGGGCCATCGTTTTAGGCGCAGACCCCGCACAGTCGCGCGGCGTCGGCCTGCCGCTTTGGTGCGGTCGCGCACCAAAGAAGTGACGCGCTCAACTCACTTGGGCGGCAGCGTGACCAAGGTGTCGATGATGGTCATCATGCCGAAGTCTTCGTGCTCTAACAGATGGCAGTGCAGCACCGTGGGCCCGGGGAAATCCTCGAAGGCGATTTTCACCGTCACACTGCCGTAGGCAGGCACATTCACAGTGTCGCGCCACACAGGCATAGCCACTGGCAAGCCGTTGATGGCGGTGACCAAGAAACTGTTGGTGTGCAAGTGGAAAGGGTGATGCATGCCCGAGCCATCTTGAATGGTCCACTCTTCGATGCTGCCTAATAGTGGCGTGGCGTCGATGCGCGTCGGATCGAACGGCAACATGTTGATGCCGAATACCGGCGGCATGGCGCTGATGGCATCGAACGACCAATTGCGCAATGCCACGGGCGCACCCGGGTCTGGGTTCACTGGCACGAGCGTTGTGGGCAGCGCCATGTTGAGGGGCGCACCGCTGACGACGATTTCTGCCAAGACCACTTCAGGAATGGCCGGTTCCATGTTGGCATTCTGGAAAGGCTTCTTGCGCAGCAAATAGGTGCCCACGGCACCCGCTTGCACCAGCACTTCTGCGCGCTGTCCTGGAATGAGCATCAATTCCGAGACGCTCTGCGGCGCCGCGAGCGGTGAACCATCCAGCGCAATCTGATGCAAATTGTGGCTGTCCAGCGCCAAGGGGAAGTAGCGACTGCCACTAGCCGCACACATGCGCCAACGCTGCACTTCGCCGGGGCGCATGTGAATGGTGGGACGCACTTTGCCGTTCACCAAGAACAAGTCGACTGCGGTTTCGGTCATCACAGGCACGGTGCCAGTGATTGGGTCAAGCTTAATGTTCGCGATCATCAAGATGCGGTCGCGCGCTGCGGCCACTTCGGGCACAAGATCTAACGCGCCGCGCACGATGATGGCGCCTTGCATACCGTTGGCTATTTGCCATGCCACCGTGCCGTGATGGTGCGGGTGGTACCAGAAGAAACCGCCGGTGTGATTCGTCGGAATCTGCATCGTGTAATTGTATGTGGCGCCGGGTGCCATGCTGATCAGCGGATTGTCGGAGTTGCCGAGCGGCGACACATGCATCCCGTGGCAGTGCAGGTTCGACAAGCGTGGGTCCATGCTGCCGACGGGCAGATTCGGCGGCAAGTCGATGTTGTTGGTGAGCGCGATCTGCAGCGAGTCGCCAGGATTGACGATCAGCGTGGGGCCGGGAATGCCGCCGTCATAGCTGGCGCTTTGCAGGTACAAGCCGCTGTCGATGTCGTGAGACTTGTTCGACATGGTGAGGCTTGTGGCCAACACGCCGTTGGCACTCTGGCGCACGGCGGGGTTGGGCATGTCGTCGAGCAGCGGACCTGCTTGTTTGGTGCAGGCCACGGCGAACATCGGGACGAATAGAAAAGCGTAGTGAAGGCGCATGGTGCGATGCTACGGAAGCAACGCGCCCGGGCCAAACACACACCGCATGTGCCGAATCAAGTGCGGATAACATCCCTGACCATGTTGCAAGAAACACAGCGCCGGCCGGGCGGGCTGACCGCTTTGGCGGTACTCAACTTCATCTTTGCTGGCTTCAGTCTGATGGGGCTGCTGTTCATGGCCGTGGCCTTCGTCGTGCTGAGCACAGTGAATGCCGCCGAATTGGACAAAGCCCGTGAGGATATTGCGGCTGCAGTGGGAAATGCGGGGCTTGCCGCCATCGCAGTGAACATCGCGCTCAGTTTGGTGGCGCTGGTGCTGCAAGTGATTAGTGCCATCGGCCTTTTGCGCATGGCGCCTGTCATGGGCCGCGTCATGGGCAACGCCTTCGCAGTGGTCAGCATTGTCGCGGTCGTTGTCAGCGTGGTCATGGGCATTCCCTTCGGCGTGGGCACGGTGATCAATTTGCTGTATCCGTTGCTGACGCTGCTGCTATTGAACTTCACTTTCCGCGGCGACTTCATTCGTCGCGATGCGGGGCAGTGGGGGGCGGCGGGCGGCGAAGCGGCAGCGAGCGTGGCGAGTGGCATTAACAGCGCACAGTTTGAAAACGCACTAATCCACAGTGGTGCCTCTGACGCTGCCGGCGGCGTTGCGGGTGCCGCAACAGACTTGGCCGCCAGCGCAGGCGCACGCCGTGCACTGGTGGCGAGCTTCGGTTGGCGTCACGCGCTGCGCGGTGGCAGTGCCGTTCTGTACTTGCTCACTCTTTTGGGCGGCGGGCTGATGATCGCAGCGGCTTTCATCAATCCGGTGGAATCGCTGCTGCATGACAGCAAACCGCGGGCTGCGGAGCGCGCGGCGGAAATGCTGCGCAGCGGCATGGCGGTGGATGCCATCGGTTGGATCACTGGCGCCAGCGAGGCCACCTGTGAGTACTTCGTCAAAGAACAGCCCACGCTGCAAAGTGCCATCTTGTTGATGCTGCTGGCCTTCATGCCCTTCTTCGCGTGCATGGGTGGCTTCAACCAGACTGCTGGCGAAATCGGCAGCAAAGGCCTGCGTTTCCTTCTGTTGCGCACCGACCGGCGATCGCTGTTCCTCGGGCGCTTCATGGCGGCGCTCGTGTTTTCCACCATCGGACTGCTGGTGTTGACCGTAGTGACCACGCTGTACCTCGCATGGAAGTTGGATTTGTATTCCACGCCGGCGCTGTTGTGGTGGGGCGCGCAGGGCACATTGGCACTGTGGTTGGTGATGCTGCCGCACTTGGCCGCCACCGCGTGGCTAAGCGCTTCGTTGGACAGCGCATTGGCCGCGTTCTCGTTGAGCATGGCTGTGGTCAGCGTGCCCATCGCGCTGTTGAAGGGCATCGAAATAGCGGTTGAGAAACTCAGCGATCACAAAATCGCGTGGATCGAACGCTTCATGCCGTGGGGCTGGAAATATGAATTGCTCGACCCGGCGTGGGACACTCGCTTGATCGCTTCCGCCATGATGTTGGTGTTCACTGTGGTGTTCCTCGCCGGTGGCCTGCGGCGTTTCCAGGGGAGAGACCTGTGAGCGAAATCGTTGTTCGTTCGCGCGGCCTGACCAAACATTTTGGCGGCGTGTGTGCGCTGGATGGCATCGACATCGAAGTGCCGCGCGGCAGTTTGTATGCGCTGGTGGGCGCGAACGGTGCCGGCAAGACTACTTTCTTTTCGGTGGTGGCGGGTTTTTTGAGGCCCACTGCTGGCGAAGTGGAAGTGCTGGGGCAGCGCGCGCCTGAAGGCGGCGTGTTGCGCGGGCGCTTAGGCATGTTGCCGCAAGACGCGAGCTTCTTGGCCGGCGTGCCTGTGTTGGAGCAGCTCGAGTTCTGTGCGCAGTTGCAGGGCCTGAGCGCTGCGGCAGCGAAGCACGCAGCCATGCAGGCGTTGGATGCCGTTGGTTTGGGCGACGTGGCCCAACGCAATCCGCGCGCGCTGTCGCACGGCATGTTGAAGCGCGTGGCCCTTTGCCAAGCGTTCCTCGGCAACCCCGAATTAGTGTTCCTCGACGAACCCACTGCGGGTTTGGATCCTGAAACCGCGCGGCGCGTGCGCGACTTGGTGCGCGCGTGGCGCGGGCATCGCACCGTGGTTATTTCCAGCCACAATTTGGCGGAACTCCAAGACCTGTGTAGCCATGTGGCCATCTTGCATCGCGGGCGCATCATCACTGCGGGCACCATGGACGCGATCCTCGCGTCCGGCTGTGTGTTCCGCTGCGTGTTGGACGAGCCCGCCGATGCTGCATTGTTGGATGCGTTGCGCGCGCTGGCGCAAGTGGCGAAGGTGAGCGTGTTGGACCGCGAGCTCACCATCGAAGGCACCAATGGCACCGATCGTCGCGCTGCGGCGCAAGCGATTCTTGAGTGCTTGCTGGCATTGCAGCAGCCTCCGCGCAGTTTCAGCGAAGGCGCTTCGCTGGAGCGTCGCTTCCTCGAAGCCGTGGGCGGAAAATCTGACGGCCTCGGCGGCACATGATTTCTGCACATGCACATTGATTACTTAGCCAATTGCCAGCAGCACACCGACACCATCGCGGGCTGGGTGTTTGCCGAGTGGGGTTATTTGCGCCCGGGCTTCACTCTGGAAAACGCGACGCGAGAGTTTCGTGAGCGGGCGGTCATCGAGCGCATCCCGTTGGCGCTGGTTGCGCTGGACGGCGCCGAAGTGATCGGTTGCATCAACATCAAGCTGAGTGAAGACCTCACGCTGCCTGGCGTGACTCCGTGGATTGGCGCTCTGTATGTGCGCTCCGATTGGCGCCGCAAGTCTGTTGGCTCGCAATTGCTGGCGTTCGCCGAAAGCGTTGCGGCGCGCCTCGGCATCCGCGCGCTGCATCTTTCCGCGACCGATGCCCTCGCGTTCTACGAGCGTCGCGGCTGGGGCGTCCTCTCGCGCCACTTCCTCCAGGGCGAACATGTCTGCGTAATGGTGAAATATTGCCAAGATGGCTGCAAAACCGACATGCCGCCTGATTTCATTTGTCCCCCAATATCCCCGCCGGAGACGCCCGCATCATGAATACACCCGACGGCAAGCCAAACAGACGCAGTCGAGATTGGTATGGCAAGAACGACAAGGACGGTTTCATTCACCGTTCGTGGATGAAAAACCAAGGGTTCCCGGATCATGTATTCGATGGCCGCCCCGTTATCGGTATCTGCAACACTTGGTCAGAACTTGCCCCCTGCAACTCTGGCCTGCGCGAGTTAGCCGAGGGCGTCAAACGCGGCGTGTGGGAGGCGGGCGGTTTTCCGGTCGAATTCCCCGTTACTTCGCTGGGCGAAACCCAGATGAAACCCACGGCCATGCTGTTCCGCAACCTGCTCGCCATGGATGTCGAAGAATGCATCCGCGCCTACGGCATGGACGGCGTTGTCCTGCTGGGTGGTTGCGACAAAACCACTCCAGGTCAGTTGATGGGGGCGGCAAGCGTGGATCTTCCGGCCATCGTCGTTTCGTCGGGCCCTATGCTCAACGGTAAATGGCAGGGCAAGGACATCGGGTCAGGCACGGATGTGTGGCGCTTTTCCGAAGCGGTCCGTGCGGGCGACATGACGCTGAAAGATTTCATCGCCGCCGAATCGGGGATGTCGCGCTCCAAGGGTGTCTGCATGACGATGGGCACTGCCTCAACCATGGCCAGCCTCGTCGAGGCGATGGGCATGTCGCTGCCGCTCAACGCCGCGCTTCCAGCGGTCGACAGCCGCCGCATGGCGCTGGCACATCTTTCTGGCATCCGCATCGTCGAGATGGTGAAGGAAGACATCCGCCCTTCTCAGATCCTGACTCGCGGCGCATTTGAAAACGCCATTCTTGCCAACGCCGCGATCGGCGGCTCCACCAATGCCGTCGTGCATTTGCTGGCCATCGCAGGCCGCGTCGGTGTCGATCTGCATCTGGAGGATTTCGAAATTGGCTCGGGTATTCCACTGCTGGTCAATTGCATGCCCTCGGGCAAATACCTTATGGAGGATTTCGCATACGCCGGTGGTATGCCAGTCGTCCTGAAGGAACTTGGGGCCCATCTGCGCAAATCCCAGACCGTGTTGGGCCGCGATATGTCCGAATACGCCTTGGGCGCTGAGAACTACAACACCGATGTGATCCGCCCCTTTGACGGTCCCGTCAAACCCGCTGCGGGCATCCGCGTATTGAAGGGCAACCTCGCCCCGAACGGCGCTATTGTCAAACCCTCTGCTGCAACCCCCGCGCTGTTGGAACACGAAGGCTTCGCCCATGTGTTCGACAGCATCGAAGACATGAAAGCCAGCATCGACCGCGACGACCTTCCTGTCACGGCGGACACCATACTTGTCCTCAAAGGCTGCGGCCCCAAGGGTTATCCCGGTATGCCAGAAGTCGGCAACATGCCGCTCCCGGCGCGTCTGGTGCGGCAGGGCGTGCGCGACATGATCCGGGTTTCGGACGCCAGAATGTCGGGCACCGCATATGGCACCGTCGTGTTGCATGTCTCACCTGAAGCCCAAGCAGGCGGCACCCTTGCCCTCGTGAAAACCGGCGACCGCATCAAGCTATCTGCCCGCGACGGCGTCCTCGAACTTCTCGTGCCCGAGGCCGAACTGGCCCAACGCCGCGCCGCATGGATCCCAGACGAGCCTCATTACACTCGTGGCTTTGCAAAGCTTTATGTCGATCATGTGCAGCAATCCCACCTTGGCGCCGACCTTGATTTCCTTGTCGGCAAAGACACCCGCCCTGTCACCCGCGAGAGCCATTGATGCTAGTCTTGCTGACCTGCACGCTTGCGCGCGAATGATCGCCAAAGCAATAAGGCCCAAGCATGATCCATGACCACCGCCGCTGCGAGTTGGGGGAAGGCCTGCTCTGGCATCCCATTCGGGAGCAACTGTTTTGGTTCGATATCACCGGTAAGGCCATGCTGTCTCAGGATCGCACGGGACAACGCCTATGGCGCTTTCCCGAAATGGTTTCCGCCGCAGGGTGGGTCAGCCAGGACACTCTGCTGATCGCCAGTGAGCGCGGCATTTTTCTATTCGATATTGAATCTGAAGCGGTCGAATCTCTTTGCCTTCTGGAGGCTGACAGACCGCAAAACCGTTCGAACGACGGCCGAGCCGATCCGCAGGGCGGCTTCTGGATCGGGACCATGAGCAAGACTAACGCCGCAGGGGCGGGCGCTATCTACCGTTATTACAAGGGTGAAATCCGGTGCCTCTACAACGGGATAACAATCCCGAATGCGATTTGCTTCACGCCCGACGGCAGGACCGCGCAATTCACTGACACCGCCCATGGTCGCGTGATGCGGGTGTCGCTTAACACCGAAGGCTGGCCAAGTGGCGAGCCCGCAGTGTTCCTTGATCTCGCAGCACAAGGTCGCGCTCCCGACGGTGCCGTCATCGATGTCGATGGTGTCTTGTGGTTGGCCGAATGGGGTTCAGCGCGCGTAGCAGCCTATGCGCCTGATGCGAGCTTTCTGCGTGCCATTCCTTTCGATGCGCCTCACACCTCGTGCCCCGCCTTTGGTGGACCAGATCTGGGCACCTTGTTCTGCACATCGGCGCTGAAGGGAATGGATGCTGCCGCCCGCGCCGCGCAGCCCGACTCCGGCAAGACTTTCGCTGCGCCCGGCGTTGCGCGTGGGCAAATAGAACACAGGGTCCTCCTGTGAAGCGCAGCCTAGGCGATTGAAATTATCCCGAGCACTGGACTGAAGGTTGTGTTGCGCACCGACCGCCGCTCTCGCGTTCTACGAGCGTCGCGGCTGGGTCGTCCTCTCGCGCCATTTCCTATAGGGCGAACATGTCTGCGTGATGGTGAAGCCCGCGGGCCCACGCGCTGACATTCCTTGACAGTCTTGCGCTGCGCTACACTGCTCCGTCGAATCGAAGTTGGGCCGACAAAATAGGAATGCAAAAATGAAGGCAAGCTCAAACTGCCCGAAGTGCAATGGCTCGGTCGAGGTCGGTTACGTGCTCGACAAGTCGTTGCAGGTTACTGCTGCGTGCTGGGTTGCCGGTGAACCACCGACGACGTTCATAGGCAAGCGATCCTCGAAGGAGGGGCATGGGCCGCGCATCAGAGCCGTGAGATGTACGAAGTGCGCGTTCCTCGAGCTGTATGCGGATGGACCATTAGAGTGATGGGCGCAGCTCAGCCTTCGCAGTTGACTTACGACATTCGGCGGCGGCAATATGATCGTCGTTGCACTGAAATTCTCTGCCCGGTTCGGGGTTGAGGGAGTAGCCACGCCAACCACTTTTTGCAACGCGAAAGGGCACACCATGAGGGTTTTCGGAACGACCGCTCTGCTGATCTTGGCGTCGGTTCTCACTTCGGTTCCTTGTCTACAGACTAGCTACGACCCCCTTCTCACCACCAAAGATCTGCCCGAGCAACAGGACATGGTTGTCAAGGATGAGAAGCGCTCGCGCGTGATTCCGATCCGCGTTTATCTCCCCAAGGACAAGGCGCTCGCAGCCGTCATTCTCTTCAGCCATGGCCTCGGTGGCAACCGCGAAGGCTCGGCGTTCCTCGGCAACCACTGGGCCTTGCGCGGATATGTCGCCGTCTTTCTGCAACATCCGGGAAGCGACGACAGCGTTTGGAAAGACAAGCCTGCCGCCCAGCGCATGGCCGCGATGGAGCAAGCAGCAAACATAGAGAACTTCCAGCTCCGCGTCCAAGACGTTTCCGCCGTCATCAATCAACTCGAATTCTGGAACAAAGAAAACTCTCATCCTCTCGCGGGACGGTTGGACATGAAGCGCATCGGCATGTCGGGCCACTCGTTCGGCGCGGTCACGACGCAGGCGGTGAGCGGTCAGGCCGCGCGAATCGGGAAGGGGTTCACGGACTCAAGAATCAAGACGGCTGTCATGATGAGTCCGAGCATTCCCCGTGGCGACGGCGACCTCAAGCGGGCGTTCGGAGGCGTGAAGATCCCGTGGATGTTGCTCACCGGGACCAAGGACACCGCTCCCATTGGAGGGGCTGATGTGAAGTCCAGGCTCGCCGTATTTCCGGCCTTGCCGCTAGGCGGAAAGTACGAACTGGTTCTGGACAAGGCCGAGCACTCCGCCTTCACCGAGCGCGCCTTGCCCGGAGAGACGGAGAAGCGGAACCCGAACCATCATCGGGCCATTCGCGCGGTCACAACGGCGTTCTGGGATGCCTACCTTCGCGAGGATGCCGAGGCCAAGGTGTGGCTCGACGGCGCGGAGGTGCGCAGCGTGCTCGAGAAGGACGACCAGTGGCAGAAGAAATGAGCAGGGCTTCGTGCTCGACAACACTTATGGCGCGCGAGTGGTTAGCCAGTGGGTGGCAGGCGCCCCCATGAAGTCGTTCTGGACAGGCACGAAGTTGCCCGATGAGAAGCTCATTCCCATCGGGACCTACCGCTGTTCTTCTTGCGGCTACCTCGAGTCGTATGCGCGGCCTGAATTCGCCGCTCGGCTTGTGCCCCGGGGTAGGCTGAAGGGGTAGCCGCACGCACGATGGGTGCGAGGCTGCGCACTGTGAGCCAAATACCAATGACGCCGGAAGAGCCAGACTGGAAACAGCTTTCTGAGAGCGTGCGCTCGTGGCTGCGGTCGTCACCCGAAGCGCGGTGCTCCGCGCTGCGTTTGGTGGGCTGGTTGGTCAACACCATCAACGAGGCGCAGCAAGAGACTGGCGCAAGTGGCGCGGCGCAGCGCACGGAAACGGAATCGGAATCGCAAGCGAAGTGTGCAGCGGAAGTCGCAACCGCAACGCCAACGGTGCAGCAAGAACCCTTGCCCTTCGTTGTGGATGGTGCGCCGCTCACTGCAGAGCCGTTGGCCACAACGCTATTCACAGCGCTATCCACAGCGCCAGCCGCAGTGAGCGCGGCTTCCCACCGCGAACCGGAGTTAGAGCCGGCGGTCGCCGCAGCGCTGATCAATCAAGGCCGCATCACGCGCTCGCAGAGCGTCGTCATCAACGCGCTGCCGCCAGCGCCCGTTCGCAAAGTGCCGGTGGATTTAGCGGTGCTCGCGCAACGCCTGCGCACCAAAGCCAAGGCCTGCCGTCTGTGCGCCGACCGACGCGCACTTGGACCGCCCACCGGCGCCATCAATCCAGAACACCGTGCGCGCTTCGACAAGCTCATCATCGAAGCCAAGAGCGTGCCCAACTGCTACCTGTGGATGCTGCATTGGCAGGTGGATTTGCCGGGCGAGGGAGCGCTGCGCTTGATGGCAGAATCTTTCGACAATCTCGCGGCAGTGATCGAAGCGGCGCGCGACATATCTGCAGAGTCACGTTTCGAAGTGACGGAACTGCGTGCACTGTTGGAGCTCCTGTCCGAGTGCCAGTCTGCGCTGCGCGTTCTGGTGATGGAGAAGACCAGTGTCACCGAGGACTCCGATCAGCTCATCGCGTTTGGCTGGCTGCGCGACGCCACCGATGCCAGTGGCGTTTATGTCGAGCGCTACATGCGCCTGAACGACCCGGCGGACCCCGAAATGTGGGCCGAGCGCGCGCAACGCGTGCAACAGTTGAACGCAGCGGTGTCTAACCGCAAGGAGAACGCGCGCCAATTGGACAAGGCTTGGGAAAAGTTGCGCTGGCACGCCAAGCGCATTCCAGATTTGGGAGCGGACAAAGCTCGCGAAGATTGGAGCCGCGTGTATTCGAGTGTGGATTACTTGCTGGAGCGCGGCGTGCAACCGTCGAATGCGGATTTGCGCCAAGTGCTGCTGCCGGTGATCGAAGTTCGTCCCACTGATGCAGTGCCTTCGCAGGGGTGGACGCTGGTGCTGGAAGCCATCGATCAGTGGCTGGCTCACGAAGAAGCGGTGGGCCCGCCGTCCGCTGCTCCCAAGGAACAACCGGCACATGTGCTGCAAGCCGCAGAGTTGCTGCAAGGTGCGCGGGTGGTTCTGGTGGGGGGCGACGAGCGCCCAGAATCGCGCAAGGCGCTGGTGCGCGATCTGCGCCTTGGCGAACTGGAGTGGATCAGCTCGCGCGAACATTCGTCGTTAGAGAAATTCACCCCAGCCATCGTGCGCCCCGAAACGAGGCTGGTGTTGCTGTTGATCCGCTGGAGCTCGCACTCCTACGAAGGCATCAGCGACATCTGCGCCAAGCACAACAAGGTGTTTGTGCGCATTCCGAAGGGCTACAGCCCGTCCATGATTGCGCACCATGTGCTGGAAAACGCCAGCGAGCAGTTGCGCGCCATGCGCCCCGGCATTTGAAAGGGCAGCTTTCTGCTTGCGCAAGCCGAGATGGCTCCGCCGCCGCTTGAACAATGCGCCCAGAATTGGGACGCTCTTCGCGTTCTCGCCGCCGCATGCTGTCTGCATCCGGTGCTGATTGGAGTTGTCGATGACTGACGCCTACATCGTGAGTGCTGTACGAACCCCGGTGGGGAAGTTCCTCGGGTCGCTGAAAGACATTTCGGCACCACATCTCGGTGGCTTGGTGGTGCGCGAAGCCGTGCTGCGCGCAGGCATCGACGCCGCGCGCGTCGAAGAAGTGATCATGGGCTGCGTGCTGCCCGCAGGCTTGGGGCAAAACCCCGCGCGTCAGGCCGCCATCCACGGTGGCATCCCGCACGCTGCGGGCGCGCTCACCATCAATAAGGTGTGCGGCTCAGGCTTGAAGGCGGTTGCGCTGGCGGCGCAAGCCATCCGCTGTGGCGACCACGAAATCGTCATCGCTGGCGGCATGGAAAACATGAGCCGCTCGCCGTACTTGCTGCCATCGGCCCGCGAAGGGTCGCGCCTTGGCCACGCGCAAATGCTGGACAGCATGGTCATCGACGGCCTGTGGGACATCTATAACGATTTCCATATGGGCATCACTGGCGAGAAGGTGGCCGAGAAGCATGGCTTCACGCGCGAGCAACAAGATGTGTTTGCCGTTGACAGCCACCGCAAAGCCGCAGCCGCTCAAGCGCGCGGGGATTTCGCCGCCGAAATGTTGGCCGTGGAATTGGCGCAGAAGAAGGGGCCCGCACTGCGCTTCGCAATAGATGAATCTGTGCGCAGCGACACCACTCTGGAAGCGCTGGCGAAATTGCGCCCGGCATTCAAGAAGGACGGCACGGTGACAGCCGGCAATGCGCCAGGCTGCAACGACGGTGCCGCCGCGCTGATGGTGGCCTCCGAAAAGGCTGTGAAAGAGCTGGGACTGAAGCCGCTCGCGCGCATCATGGGCGCAGCCACCGGCGGGTTGGCCCCTGAGTGGGTGATGCTGGCACCTGTGGTGGCGACGCAGAAACTGAACCGCAAACTGGGCCTGAGCATGGACGCCTGGGATGTGGTGGAACTGAACGAAGCGTTCAGCGTGCAAGCGCTGGGCGTGATGAAGGAATTGGAAGCTGATGCATCCAAGGTGAATGTGAATGGCGGCGCGGTGGCCATCGGGCACCCGATTGGTGCCAGCGGCGCGCGCGTGCTGGTGACGCTGCTGCATGCGTTGCGCCAACGCGGCGGCAAGCGCGGGCTGGCGTCGCTGTGCTTGGGCGGCGGCAACGCCGTTTCTATGGGGGTGGAACTATGCTGACGCTGCGATTGCTCCTATGCGCAGGCTTGCTGCTGTTGGCCGCTTGCGGCGACGACATTCAGTACGCAGCGCCACCGGTGTCGGACAACGCTGTGTCTCATGCAGGCGAAACTGCCGAAGAACATGCGGCCCACGCAGCAGCAGACCCATTCGCAGATCCGGCGGATGCCGCTGCCGCCGCGCCAGCCACAGCAGCGCCGTCCGCGGATCAGGTTTATTTCTCGGGTCGCGTGGAACTGGCTCCGGGCTTCACGCCGCCTGCCACCTGCACTATCTATGTCATGGCAGGACCGCCGCCGAAGGGCCGCCCGCCATTGCTGTCGCGCCGCTACGACAAGCCCACATTCCCGTTCGAATTCACGCTGGCTCAAAGCGACATCCCCTTCAAAGATTCGAAGGTGGAAGGCCTGCAAGTGCTGAGCGTGATCTTGTCCGAGAAGGGCCCAGTGATGGCCACCGAAGGCGTTTACTTGCGCTGTCCGCTGGAAACGCCGCAAACCGCTGGCGCCACAGGCATCGTGCTCACCATTCGCAACTGAGAGGATCTGTTCATGCTTCATCCGAAGGTCACTGTGATTGGCTCTGGCACCATGGGCAACGGCATCGCGCATGTGTTGGCGCAATATCAGCGCCAAGTGACGCTGGTCGATGTGAAGCAGGAATATCTCGATCGTGCGATGGGCGTGATTGGAAAAAACCTCGACCGCCAAGCGAAGAAGGGCGCGCTCGCCGAAGCGCCTGAAGCAGTGCTGGCGCGCATCACGCCATCCACAGACTTGGACCGCGCTGCAGGCAGCACGCTCGTGATCGAAGCGGTGCCCGAAGTGGCCGCGCTGAAAAAAGACCTCTTCCGCAAGTTGGATGCTTTGATGCCCGCAGGCGTAGTTCTGGCCAGCAACACATCCAGCATTTCCATCACCGAAATCGCGGCGGTGACCAAGCGCCCAGCGTCAGTCATCGGCATGCACTTCATGAACCCCGTGCCGCTGATGAAGCTGGTCGAAGTCATTCGCGCCCACGACACATCCGACGCCACTTGTGCCGAAGTGATGGCGCTCTCAAGAGAACTGGGCAAGACGCCCATCGAAGTGAATGATTACCCCGGCTTTGTCAGCAACCGCGTGCTGATGCCGATGATCAACGAAGCGGCCTTCTGCTTGATGGAAGGTGTCGCCACGCGCGACGCTATCGACGAAGTGATGAAGCTGGGCATGGGGCACCCCATGGGTCCGCTGCAACTCGCAGATTTCATCGGGCTGGATGTGTGCCTGTCCATCTTGCAGGTTTTAGTCGACGGCTTGGGCGACCAACGCTATCGCCCTTGCCCGCTGCTGAAGAAACTTGTGGCCGCCGGGCACCTCGGGCGCAAGACCGGCCGCGGCTTCTACGACTACAAGGTCGCCTGAAGCATGGATTTCGCGCTGAATCCCCGCGAATCCGAGCTGCAAGCCAACGCCCGTGCCTTTGCGGCTACTGCGTTGCCGGGGGCGATGCAGCGCGACGCCGCGCATGAATTTCCAGTGGCGTTGCTGCAAGAGGCCGCGCGCCGTGGCTACTGCGGATTGGGCGTTCCCACGGCGTTGGGCGGCATGGGCCTTGGCGCCTTAGAACAGTGCATCGTGCTGGAAGAAATCGCTCGCGCTGACACCTCGCTGCATGTCACTCTTTCGGTGCACAACTCACTCGCTTGCGGGCCCATCTTGCGTTGGGGCACTGCGGCGCAGCAACAGCAGTGGCTGCCCGCTATGGCAGCGGGCCAGTGTTTGGGTGCGTATGCGCTGACCGAACCCGCCAGCGGCTCCGACGCAGCGGCGCTGCACACCAAAGCGGTGCGCGATGGCACAGGCTGGCGCTTGAACGGCACCAAACTGTGGATCACCACGGGCGTCAGCGCCAACACATTCGTCGTGTTCGCACGCACAGACCCCGCCGCGCAAAAGACCAAGGGCATTAGTGCCTTCATCGTGTCTGGCGACGCACCTGGTTTCACGCGAGGCAAGCCCGAAAATAAATTGGGCATTCGCTCCAGCGAAACCGTGCAACTATTTTTCGAAGATGTCCTGCTTCCTGCTGCTGCACTGCTCGGCGAAGAGAACCGCGGCTTCGGTTATGCCATGGCCACGCTGGATGGCGGACGCATCGGCATCGCCACTCAAGCCGTGGGTTTGGCGCAAGCCGCGCTGGACGCAACGGTGGCCGCGTTGAAGCCTGTCGCTGCGGCCAAAGGCTGCGCCTTCACATCGCAACACGCAGATTTCATAATGGCCGACATGGCCACGCGCACCGAAGCTGCGCGCTTGTTGGTGTGGCGCGCCGCAAGGTTGCGCGACCAAGGCATTCCGCACACGCCCGAAGCGAGCATGGCCAAGTTATTCGCATCGGAAGCGGCGAATCGCAATTGCCGCGAAGCCGTGGCGCTATTAGGCGCAGAGGCTTACAGCGGTGGCACCGTCGAAAGATTGCTGCGCGATGCGCGCGTCACTGAAATCTATGAAGGCACCAGCGAAGTGCAGCGCATGTTGATCGCGCGCGCCTTGAGGGGTGCCTGACATGGACATGGCAGCAGGCATTCTCGCAGGAGACATGCGCGCGTTGGCGCGCGGGCTGACACTGGTGGAAGAACGATTGCCCGGTGCTCGCGAACTGTGCGTGAAACTGGCGCCCCACACGGGACGCGCATTGCGCGTGGGCGTAACGGGCGCGCCAGGCGCTGGCAAGAGCACGCTGATTGACGCATTGATCCGCGCCGCGCGCGCTCGCGGCGAACGCGTGGCGGTGCTGGCGGTAGACCCCTCGTCGCCTCGCACCGGCGGCGCCTTGCTGGGCGACCGCGTGCGCATGACCAGCCATGCCAACGACGACGGCGTGTTCGTGCGCAGCATGGCCAGTCGCGGCGCGCTGGGCGCATTGGCTCCGAATGCAGGCGAAGCGCTGGACTTATTCGATGCCGCGGGCTTCACGCTGCTGTTTGTTGAATCGGTGGGTGCAGGCCAAGCCGATGTCGACATCGCGGCGGAATCGGACATCACTTTGGTGCTGAGTGCCCCCGGTGGCGGCGACAGCATTCAAGCTATGAAAAGCGGCATTCTTGAAATCGCAGATTTGTGGGTGGTGTCCAAAGGCGACAACCCGCAAGCTGCGGCCTTGAAGCACGAACTGTTAGCCATGTTGGCTTTGGGTGGCGCAGATCAATTGGAAGAGCGCGTGTGTGTGGTGGCGGCGTTGGCCAACCAAGGTGTGGAAGAGTTGTTAGCAAAGATGTTGGCCGCTGGGGCCGCGGCTCGCGCCGATGGAGCGTTCGCAGCGCGCAGACGCCAGCGGGTGCGGCGGCGCATCTTGGCGGCGGCGGCAGAATTGTGCGCCGAGAAATTGCCCACGGACACACCCTTGCTGACCGAACTGGAAGCGCGCATTCGCGCGGGCGATCTGTCGGTGGTTGGCGCTGCGCGAGCACTGCTTTCCGGAGGCAATGTATGAGCAGAAAGATCCGCGTACTGGTGGCGAAGGCGGGCCTCGACGGCCACGACCGCGGCGCCAAAGTGGTGGCTGCTGCACTGCGCGATGCCGGCATGGAAGTGGTTTACACCGGCTTGCATCAAACGCCTGAAATGATCGTCGCTGCTGCGCTGCAAGAAGATGTTGATGTCATCGGGCTCTCGCTGCACAGCGGGGCGCACATGGTTCTCTTCCGCCGCGTATTGGAATTGATGCGCGAACGCGGGTTGGGCCAAGTGCTGCTGACCGGCGGGGGAGTCATCCCAGAGGAAGATGCTGTTGTGCTGCAAGCCGAAGGCGTCGGTCGCATCTTCGGACCGGGCACGAACACGGGCGCGTTGGCTGCGTATATCAACACTGAAGTGGAGCTGCGCCGCGCTCAAGGCGGCACGCCATGAGCTTTCTTCCGCTACTGAATGAAGAGCAGCGCATGCTGCACGAAGCGGTGGCTGGGTTTGCCACCGATGTCGTGGCGCCGAGTGTTGCGGCTTGCGAACACAGCATGGGGTTTTCGCAGGCCGTGGTTGCCGAGATGAGCGCACTGGGGCTGTTCGCTGTCACGCTGCCTGAAGATCGCGGCGGAGCCGGCGCCGGCTTTGTTGTGCACGCCGCTGCCGTGCACGCGCTAGCGCAAGTGCAAGGCGCGTGCGCGGGCATTCTTGCGGCACAAGTGATCGGCCTGGAAGCACTGCAACATTGCGCTGCGGAAAACAAATTGTTCGACGCCGCTGCGCAAGGCACGGCGTTGATTGCGCCAGCATTGCGGCACGGTGGCCAGCAAGTGCAGATGTCGCGCACCAGCAGTGCAGCGATGGTGACCGGTGTTTTTCACTGCGTGCCGTTCGCGGGTGTGGCTGCGGCGTATGTGGTTGAAGCGCGTGATGCTCAAGGTGCTGCATTAGTGCTCATTCGTGCGGGCACGCCCGGCGTTCAACATGCACGCGCGTCCGAGCCGCTCGGGATGCACGGGCTGGCTTTGGGTGCGCTGCACTTGCACGACGCTTCCGGCACTGTCATCGCCACGGGCGCGGCGCTCGAATCCGTGCTCAGCGGCGGGCGCATCGCTGTGGCATCACTACTGGGTGGTGTTGCTCAAGGTGCACTGGGCCATGCGCGCCGTTATGCCGACGAACGCGAACAATTCGGCCACGCCATCATTAATTTTGGAGGCGTACAAGAACGCATCGCTCGCGCTTCGGTGCGGGCTGCTGCGCTGGAAGCGTTGACAGCATGTGCCGCTGCTGCGCGCGGAGAGCAAACAGGTGCGCACGCGGCCCTGCAAGCGCGCACTTTGGCCGCAACCGAAGCGGTTCTCGCGGCGGATGACTGCTTGCAGGTCTTCGGGGGCTTCGGTCTGTCGCGGGAATACCCTGCGGAACGGTATTTGCGCGACGCTCGCTTCATAGGCTTTGGCGAATACGATGCCGCTCGGGCCCACAGCGCCCTGATCGGAGCTTGAGTTGGCACGCGAACGCTGGTTGGTTGGCATTTCCGGAGGCAGCGGCCCCATCATGGGCATTCGCTTGCTGCAAGCGCTGCGCCAGTACAGCAGTGGGGAAGTCCACTTAGTCATTACACCAGCCGCCGTGCGCACGCTGCAAGTGGAAGCCGTGGAGTGGCGTTTGGATGCTGTGAAAGCACTGGCGCATGTGGTGCACGACTTCAAGGATGTTGCCGCCGCGCCCGCCAGTGGCACATGGAAAGCTGCAGGGATGGCCGTGGTTCCGGCCAGCATGCACACCTGCGCTGCCATCGCACACAGCTTGGCCGACAATCTGTTGGTGCGCGCCGCCGATGTGTGTTTGAAAGAGCGCCGCCGCTTGGTCATCGTGCCGCGGGAAACGCCATTGCATCTTGGGCACCTGCGCACACTGGCCACATTGGCAGAACTCGGCGCCAGCATCGTGCCGCCCATGCCGGGTTTTTACACGCGTCCGAAAACCATCGACGATGTGATCAACCAAATCGTAGGCAAAGTGCTGGACCAGTTGGGCATCGATCACGATGTCGCGCCGCGCTGGGAAGGTCCTCCGGACAATGGCGGCTGAAGCAGGTCATCAACCTGGGCCCCAGCGCTTGGCCGCTATGCGCGGCCAGCAGCACGCACAAGTGCACACGCTGCTCGCTCGATTGGAACGACTGCACCTGAGCGACGAAGAGCGCTGTTATGCCGCCACGCACGCGCGGCGCTATTTGCGTGTGTTGCACGCGGTGGAAGCGTGTTTGCAATTGCGTCCCGGAGCACAAGCGCTGTTGGATGTGGCGCCGCATCTACTCACAGATTTGTTAGCGACAGAATTCCCGTTGATCACCAACACCGTGGGTGCGCCGTGGGTGGCGCGGGCGCCGCGCCCTCATGGCGGCGAACATCTCAACTTCGATTTGAACCAAGCGCACAACATCGAAGGCTGGGAGGGTTTTCAGCGCCACGACATCGTTGTAATGGGTGAGATCTTGGAGCACTTGCACGCCTCGCCGCGCATGGTGCTGGGGTGTGTGCGCCGCTGGATCGCTCCCGGTGGTTTTCTGATTCTGCAAACGCCCAACGCGGCGCGGCTGTGGGCGCGGCTCACTCTGCTGCGCGGCATCAACCCGTTTGAAATGCCTCGCGAGGGCCAAGACCCGGGGCACATGCACGAATTCACGCTGCAAGAATTGCTGGACTTGGCGCGCTACCACGCGCTCGAAATTGTCAGCATCACCTGCGAGGATGACTTCACCCCGCAAGATGTGGCGCCGTGGCGTTTGGCCTTGCGGCGGGCAGTGGCGCGGCCCGTGCGCTTGTGGCGCGAATCATTCACATTGGTGCTGCGCAAACCCATGAATGCAGTAGACCCAGTGCTGCGCTCGCGCCGCTTGGGGTTGCACATCGACCGCTACGAACTTGCCGGCGACGCATTGCGCGTGGCGGGCTGGGCGGCGGATTTGCACGAAGCCACTCCGGCGCGCTCATTGGAATTGATGATGGATGGAGTGGCGCTGCCGTGCGCGTTGCAATTGATGCACCGCGAAGATGTGGCGGCCAAATATCACTCTGCAGCGTTGGCCGAATCGGGCTTCGTCCTGAGTGCACGAGTGCCCACAGATTTCCATGCTTCGCGCGTATCAGTGCGCTGCACCGACTGCTTCGGCGACATGCTCGAAGTGGCCTTGCCCTGATGCCGCATCAGCGCTCGATGAGCGCGGCGGCGTGCCATGCACTGCGCGCCATGGGGCTTGGGGAATTGGGCGCGGTTGCTGTGATGCGCCACTGGAAATCTAAGCGCGTGAGGCCGAACGGGCGCAATTGCTGTGCGAAAAGTTGCGCAGCGGTTTCAAACGAAAAGTCTGGATGCCCGTGCTGGGTGCAGTGTTGCTGCGTGGGGCGCAGCACGGCGCGCCCACCGGTGTCGGCGGGCGCGATTGCGTCGTGAGCAAACGAGTAATGCATAGCAAAGGCGAAGTCGCCGCTCTTGAAGCGCAGCTCCAGCACGGCGCCGGCAGCGCGTGGCCATGGGCTGAAGCTGAACTCTGGCATGGTGCCCGCAAGAAAGGTTGCGCCGTCGACCGGCAATAATGTGCCTGCAATGATGGCGCCGTCCGGTTGAGTTGCCGCCGCGTCGGCCAAGAGAGGCAATTGTGCCAAGCTCACCGGCGGCAAGTCCAATGCGCCTTGCACGCGCATGCGGGTCACCTGTTGCGCGCACAGAAGCGCGGCGTTGTCGGCAAAGCCGAGAGTGATGCTCTCTTCGCCACCAACATCACAGGCATAGGCAACGAACTCAGCACCGTCGGCTTCAATTGCGATGCCTGTGATGGCCGCACCGGGTGCCGGGCGCAAACGCACCGCGGCCAACATGCGTCCGGGCATTTGCGTCGGCGTCGGCAGCGCTGGTTCCCAAACATTCTCACTAACACGGCGCCACGCTGGAGTGATGCCACGCGGCAGTGCGTGCAGCAGCGCAGCGCGCCCGCTTGTGAAATCCAACAGGCCGAGAGGGCCGGGCTCTGTGCGCAGACGCGGGTGGTCGAATAAACCTGCAGCGTCCGAGAAATGCAAAACCGTTATTGAGCGCGCGCCGAAAGGCGGCTGGGCTGCATCGGGCTGAAAACTGGCAGAAATCAGTGGCAACGCAGCATAGGTTGGCGCGGCGTCGGCGATGAATAACGGCGCATCAGCGGGCAATTGGGCGGCCAGCACTGCCGTTCGCGCGCGCATGCTGCGCACTAATGTGGCCGCGGCGCGTTCGTCTTTGCTGCGCGCCAGCAAACCATCCGCAGCCAATGCGATGGCCAGGACCAATCCACAAATGGCCATGCGCCGCCAACGCCCACTGTGCTGCAGTGCCACCGCAACCAGCGCGCAAAGTGCCGCCACAGGAAGATACAGCGAGCGGGAAGCGGTGGAGGTGAGCCCTGCCTCCGCGAGCATGCTCCAGTGGATCAACGCTGGCGCCAATGCGAGCAACAGCGGCACACTCGCGCGCAGCATGACGCGCGCGTTGCCGGCCAGCCCGGCAAGCAATAGCAGCACCCAGGGCAGCAGCAGCACGGCGCGCGGCAACGCTGCGCTCCACGCAGCGGTGGCCTCTGCTACATCGCAGCGGAAGGCGAAAACATCCAACAATAATGTTGGCAGCGCAGCAATGCACTGGGGGAGGGCATCGATGCCCACCCGTGTTCCGCCGATGTAACCAAAGCCCGTGACTGCGCCTTGCAGCATCAATCCCAGCAGTGGCAAGGCGGCCACGACGCCTACGCGGCGCCAGCGCGATCCTGAACCTTGCCACACCAGCGTCAGCATCAATGGCAGCGCCATCAGCGCACCGCGTTGACTGAGCAGCGCCAATGCAGTCCACAACGAAATGCGCCAGAGCGCGCCGCTGCGGGTGCCCGCACGGTCGTAGGTGTCTATTGCCAATAGCGTGAACAGCAGCGCTAACACTGCGCCTGAGGCAGAAACCCATGTCCATGCTTGCATGCCCATGGGCGCAACGATGAATAGCGCGCAGGCGGCAAAGGCTGTCGCGTTGGTGCAACGCCGGGCCAGCACGCCGAAGAGCAGAAGCACGGTCAATGCATGCAGCAGCACGACCACAGCATGGAACGGCCACGCGCTCCACGGGCGCGGCAGCACCCCGTCCAGCGCGGCCACCCACAGGTACAGCATTGGCTGGAATGTCGGTGAATCGGGTTTGGGCTGCGTAGCCGCGCCGACCACAGGCGTGGCGATGATATTGGCGAGTTGCTGCCCCGCTGTGGGCAGCAGCCAAAAATCATCTTGGGCAAAATCCAAAGTCAGCGTGAATGCGCCCACCGCGAGGGCCAGCAACAGCAGCACCCCGCGTTCGCGCAAAGGTCCGCTCACTTCGCCTTCGGAAGCTGGGGGTACAGCCCCTTTGCTTTCATGTCCGCAGCCACCTTGCGCATGCGTTGACGATAGGTGTGCGGGTCTTCGAAGGGCACGGGCCCGGCGGCCTTCGCAGCTGCTACGCATGCGGCAGCTTCAACGGGCATGCCGTTGTCGCCATAGCGGCTGACAGATTCCACAGCGAGTTGCGCTTCCAGCACCAGCACCGAGTAATTCTGGTCATCCAGCATGATGTAACCAAGGGTGCGGCCAAATGGGTCCTTCTGGCCGCTACGCACCAGTTCCACTTTCTTCGCCACGGCCAACGCCCCGCGCATGAAGCCTGCGGCTACATCGCCAAATGGTTGCGCGAAGGGGATGTCATGGTCTGGGTGCAGCACTTCGGGAGTGTCGATGCCCAAGATGCGCACTGATTCTTGGCCTTCTTTCCAGCGAATGTCCAAGGTGTCGCCGTCATCTGCGCGCAGCAGCGCCTTGTCCAGCACCACGCGCTCGCGCGGCGCAGCATCTTGAACGACGCCGCCAAAAAATGTCGCCAGTGTCAAGCCACCCAGCACCAACCCCATCGAAATTATTGCGCGCATGTCCATCTCCGGCGGGCATCATACGCCCGTCCCGTTGGCTTGCGTGCGTCAGGGCACCGGCGGGATGGTGATGCGCAGCAAGTCCTTGGCCATGATCATCCCGGGAAAAACGGATTCGCCTTCGGTGCGCAGTTGTTCCATCAGCGGGCCGTCATAGCGCGTGCTGAAGTGCGTGGCGATGAGGCGCTTGGCCCCGGCTCGGACGGCCACTGTGGCGGCTTCGCGGATGGTGCTGTGGCGGCGGTCGCGGGCCATCTCGGCGAGGTCGTCGCCGTAGGTGGCTTCATGCACCAAGACATCGGCATTGTGCGCCAGCGCGATGGCGTTGTCGCAATAGGCTGTGTCGGTGCAATACACAAAGGCGCGCCCAGGGCGTGAAGGCCCTACTAACGCATCGGGGTGAATCACGCGTCCATCGGCCAGCGTGATGCTGTTCCCGCGTTGCAGTGCGCCGCGCTCGGGGCCGAAGGGAACGCCCAGCGCGTCGGCGCGAGTTGCGTCGAAGCGCCCGGGAAGGTCGTGTTCTTCGAAGCGATAACCCAGCGCGGGCAGTGTGTGCACCAGCGGCTTCGCGAGCACGCGGTATTCATCGGTTTCCAACACGGTGCCATCGAAGCGCGGGTCGAGTTCGTCGTAGATAACCTCGAAGCCCATGCGCGTCGGGCGCGGGAAGCCCAATATGAAGCGCACGAAGCGCTCTATTCCTATGGGCCCGTGAATGTGCAGCGGGTATTCGCGCTCGCCTAAGTTGAGGGTCGAGATCAATCCGCCGAGCCCGAAAATGTGGTCGCCGTGCAAGTGCGTGATGAAGATGTGGTGGAACTTTCGGCGCGGGAATTCCGCCTTGATCAGGCGCATCTGCGTGCCTTCGCCGCAGTCGAACAAAAACGACTCACCCTCGCGAATGAGCGCCACCGAAGACAGACCGCGGCGTGCGGTAGGTACGGCGCTGCTGGTGCCAAGCATGATCACTTCCATGGGCCTCCTAACGCAAGCGCGCGCGCACCCAGCGCCGCGGCGTCACATCCATGCCCACCCCAGCGGGGTAGAAAGTGATCTCGTCTTTTTTCTGACCATTCACGCGGAAGGCGATGCGGATCTCCTTGTCCTGGACGGTGCCCAGCAATTCCAACGGTACGGCGAGTTCGGCGGTCCAACGCGTGGTGTCGTTGGTGCGCACATAACTTTGCACGGTGGCGGCTTCGAAGGGTTTCCACGCGCCTTCGGCGCCGCGCAGCACGCGCAATTCGTGGGTAGCGCCTTGCGGGCGGACTTCGAACGAGAAACAGTGCGCATCGGGCGCGCCGGGGCTAACGCTGCCGCCATCGATGAATACGGTGAGCGCGTTGTTATGCAGATAACGCTCCTGCACTTCCACGCCGAACAGCAATTTGCTGCGGTTGCGCGCAAGGCGCACGCGGGCGTGCTTGGCGGCGGCCCCTGCCGCTGCGGGCAATGGAATGTCGATCAGCGTGCAGCCTTCTGCTTCGCTGCTGCCCAATTCGCCGTCCAGAATGACGCTCTTCACCAGCGGGATGTCTAATACCAATTCGCTGCTGAGTGCTTCTTCGATCCAAGAGATCAAATCGGCTTCGAGCCCGGGCACATACCCGAGCATGCGCGAGCCCAAGATGCTGCGTTGCTCCAATGTGCGCAGCGTGGTTTTCGCGCCCATGGCTTGCGCCACTTGACGCGGGCCCAGTTCGGCATCCTCCGCCGCGCTGAGAACCAGCGTGCGCAATTCTTTGCAGGCGGCAGCAGCGGCTATCGCATCCAAGCCACACAGTGCTTTCAGCGGCGTCAGCAATACCAAAGCCGCCGGCTTATTGGTGTTGTGTGCGGCGGCGCGCAAGGCGACGCCTGCGCCGAGTTCGGCCCCCAACCACACCACCGCTGTCGCCGGTACACCTGCAGCGACTAGCGCATCGTGCGCTGCAGCTACATCGTCGTGCATCGACAGCGCAGGGTGGTTCGCCGCTGCTTCACGCGGCACTTCGATGGGCGTGCCTTGTTCGTTCAATGTGGAATCGCCGTGGCCGCGCAAGTCCAACGCAAGTGTCATCAGCCCGCGCGCAGCGAGGCGTGTGCTGAGTGCCGCGAAGGCGGTGCGGTTGGAGCGGTGCATGTGCAACAGCACCACGCCGCCTTTGATGGCGACTCCAGCAGGAGGTCGCGTCAACGCGCCGCAGAGTTTCTGGCCATCAGCCGTTTGCAACTTGATGGTGTCTTGCGCAGCAAGGCTGGCGACGAAACACAGCAGCAAACAAAGCACCTTGGCGGCGCGCTGGGCCGTACGGGTCGGGTTCCGGGTCATGGGGAGCATTGTTACAGTGCCTCGCCCTGGATGGAACGGGGCGTGCAAGGAAATCGCACTCCATGCCCCGTGCTGTGGTCACCCACGCATTGAGGACTCCCATCGGGAAGTTCCTCGGTCAGTTCAAGGATGTGTCCGCAGTAGATCTGTGGGCTGTCGTGGGTCGCAGTGTGTTGGCAGCGGCCCAGTTGGAGCCCGGCGCCGTTGAAGATGCCTTCATCGGCTGCGCCCGCCAAGCGGGTTTGGGCCCCAATCCCGCACGCCAAGCCGTGCTGAAGGCCGGCTGTGCCGACACTGTCACCGCCACCACGGTCAACATGGCCTGCGGCTCTGGGCTGAAGTCCATCATCCTCGCGGCGCAGTCCATCGCCCTTGGCGAAGCCAAGGTCGTTTTGGCCGGCGGCATGGAAAGCATGTCGCGGGTTCCGTTTTTGCTGCCGCAAGCGCGGCTCGGATATCGCTTGGGCCACAGCAAGATGGTGGATGCGATGTACCAAGATGGTTTTCATTGCCCCATGGCAAATCAGTTGATGGGCGAAACCGCCGAGACTTTGGCGCGCCAGTACGGCATCAGTCGTGAAGAGCAAGATGAATTCGCCGCACGCTCGCACGAGAAGGCGGCTGCGGCAGCGGCGCGTCTGGCGGAAGAAATTGTCGCTGTGAGCGTGGCGGCGAAGAGTGGCGCGGTGGAAGTGCGCTTGGACGAACAGGTGCGCGCCGACATGACCGCCGCGAAATTGGCGGGGCTGCCTGCCGTGTTTGCGCCCGAGGGTGGAACGGTGACTGCTGGGAATGCATCGGGCATCACCGATGGCGCGTCCGCGTTGGTGCTGATGTCCGAAGATGAAGCGCAACGCCGTGGGTTGGTGCCGCTGGCCACATTTGAAGCATGGTCCGCTGCTGGGGTCGACCCGCGCGTGATGGGCATTGGCCCGGTGCCCGCAGTGAAAGCCTTGGAAGCCAAGCACGGTTTGGCTCGCGACGCCTTCGATCTCGTGGAACTGAACGAAGCCTTCGCAGCGCAGGCACTGGCCTGCGACCGCGAACTGAAATTGGATGCACAGCGCGTCAATGTCAACGGCGGCGCGATTGCACTGGGGCACCCCATCGGGTCCACCGGCGCACGCATCGTGGTGACGCTGCTGCACGAACTGCGCCGTCGCAACGGCAAACTGGGCTTGGCCACGCTGTGCATCAGCGGCGGGCAAGGCCTGGCTTGTGCCTTCAGGAGGGCTTCCTGACATGCAGCGCTGCACAAGAATTGCATTGCTACTGAGTGTGTTTGCGGCCGCACTTGTGGCGCAAGACACCTTGGTGGTGGAATTGAAAGCGCAGCGCCAAGCGGTGCTGTCGCATCAGAGCGTTGAATTAGTGCTCAGCATTAGCAACAAGGGCGACAAGCCGGTGGCTGCGTTGTCGCGCGCGCAACTGGTGGCCGCGAAGAGCGTGTTGGTTGCGTCGCAGGCCGACGGCCCGGAACGCAAAGGTGTTTGGGCCGAACTCGTGAGCAAAGTGCCGGAAGGTTCGCTGCCCGCGTTGCAGCCTGGTGAGTCTTTCAGCTTGCCGTTCGTGGTGCGTCTGCCCGCGGCGGCCACCGCGCAGCCCGGCATGTGCACGCTGCAGTGGGTGGGCCGCGTTGGCGTGCTGGACAAAGTGCGCAGCAACGAAGTGATGCTGCAAGTGCTGCCCGGCAGTCTGCCCACAGTGGTTTTGCAAACCAGTGAAGGCAGCATCACCATCGAACTGTGGCCAGCAAAGGCGCCCAATCATGTGGCGAACTTCATCAGCCTCGCGCAAGCGGGGTTCTATGGCGGCACTGTTTTTCACCGCACCATTCCGGGCTTCATGATCCAAGGCGGCTGCCCCAAAGGCGACGGCACAGGCGGCCCGGGCTACAGCATCCCCGACGGCGAAACCGAAGGGCGCTTCGAGCGCGGCGTGTTGGGCTTTGGCCGCACGGGACAAAAAAACAGTGCCGGAAGCCAGTTCTTCATTTGCGTGGCCGATGCCGCGCACTTGAATGGCAAGTACGCAGCATTCGGGCGCGTGCTGGACGGCATGGAAATCGCAGACAAGATCGTGATGCGCCCCACCGAAGGTGACCGCGCAATCAACCCAGTCAAGATCATCAAGGTGAGCGTGGACTTACCAAAAGACTACAAATTACCGGCCGTTACGAAGGCCTAATTCCAAGGGAGCCAGAATGAACCCCGTCGCAATCATGGAAACCAGTGCAGGCCGCATCGAAATCGAACTGTGGCCTGAGCGTGCTCCGAAGCATGTCGCCAACTTCGAGAAACTCGTGGGACAAAAGTTCTACGAGAATCTCGTGTTCCATCGCGTCATCCCGAACTTCATGATCCAGACCGGCTGCCCCAACGGCAACGGCATGGGCGGGCCCGGCTGGAAGGTGGACGCAGAGTTCAACAAGACGCCCTTCACGCGCGGCGTCTTGGGGATGGCGCGCAGCGCGCACCCGAACAGCGCGGGCAGCCAATTCTTTGTGTGCGTCGCAGATGCCTCGCATCTGAACGGCAGCTACACCGCATTCGGCAAGGTGACTTCCGGCATGGAGTTCTGCGATGCCATCGCCAAGCAAGAGCGCGATCGTCGCGACCGCCCGTTGGTGGATGTGAAGCTTGTCAGCGTCACCATGCCTGGGCTTGCAGACGCCGAAAAAAAAGTGAAGGCCGCCCTTGAGGCGGCGGCCGCCGCTGCGGCACCTGTCGTTGCGGCACCCGTGACGCCAACGCGCACGACCCCTGAAGTGAAGCCTGCTGCGATGACGGAAACCAAGCCGAAGATGGTGGAGGCGACCAAGGTTGTTGCCAAGCCGAACGCGGTTGTGAAGCCCAAGGCGGTTGCCAAGCCCGCGGCCAAGGCGCCTGCGAAAGCAGTTGCGAAGCCGAAGGCGGTTGCAAAGCCGAAGGCGGCAGTGAAGGCCAAAGCGAAGCCCGCAGCGAAGGCCCCTGCTAAGGCCAAAGCGAAGCTAGCGACCAAGGCCAAGCCCAAGGCGGTGGCCAAACCGAAGGCCAAGCTCGCGAGCAAAGGAAAGAAGTAATGCACGAGCACGAAGGCGATTGTTGTGATGTGTCTTGTGTGCGCACCGAGGGCCTCGTGCTTGTCAGCGTGAAGGACGGCGTGGCTACGGTCACGCTGAATCGCCCTGACAAGTTGAATGCGCTGTCGGCGGAAGTGTTGGGGGAACTGTTCCTCGCTATCGCTGACATCGAAGCGGATGCAGCGGTGGGCGCGGTGGTGATCACCGGCAGCACTGCCTGCAAACGCCCCAGCTTTGCTGCTGGCGCAGACATCGCCGAAATGGTGGAGTTCACGGGACTGGAAATGCGCGAGCATTCACGGCTCGGGCAACGCACTTTCGCAATGCTGGAAGCCATGTCGAAGCCATCCATCGCAGCGGTGAATGGTTTCGCACTCGGCGGCGGTTGCGAATTGGCCATGGCCTGTCACATGCGCTTTGCCGCAGATTGCGCGCTGTTAGGGCAGCCCGAGATCAACTTGGGCATCATCCCAGGCTTCGGCGGCAGCCAAAGATTGCCACGCTTGGTGGGCCAGGGTCGTGCGTTCGAATTGTTGCTGAGCGGCGATCCGGTCAACGCAGCGGAAGCGCATCGCATTGGTTTGGTCAACCGCGTCTACCCAGCGGCAGAATTGGTTGCGGCGGCGCAAGAGTTCGCGACGAAACTCGCGGGCAAGGCGCCCATTGCGCGCGACGCCATCGTGGATGTCGTGTTGCGCGGCACCGATGCGGGGCCCGAAAAGGCGCAGGCTATTGAAGCCGACCTCTTCGGCCTCGTGGGCGGCAGCGACGATGTGAAGGAAGGCATGAAGGCGTACCTCGAAAAGCGCACGGCCCTGTGGACCGGGCGCTGAGCGGAGCGCGAAAGGCATGAAGATGTTCCGCCTGACACCCGGCAAGCGGGTGCTGTTCCTGACCAAAGACCCGGCGCTGATCACCCAGCAGTTGCAAGGCAAGCTGGACTTGCGCATGGATGCGCTGCACGCGGAAGATCTGTTGGATGATGTGAACACCGACGCGATGACGCCGGCATGGGCTTGCTTCGACTGGCGTCCGGCGGACATCGCGGTGAATGCCTATGCCGGGCTGAGTGTGAATGGCGAGCGCTTGTTTCCCGCCAACGCGCTGAAGAACGGCAACTTCGAGGTGATCGTGTCGGGCCGGCGCAAGGGCACGGGTTCGTCGCGCGAAACTGCGGTGCAGGCAGAAAAGTGGAGTGGCATCCGCTTAGCGGTAGCGGATTCATTCGCGCCCATTCATGCGCGCAACAACATCAATCAAGGCGTGTTGATGAGCAGCTATTCACTGCTCGCGCGCTTGCAGGCAGGCGAGGCCATCGGGCTGGATGAGTTCTGCCCCGACTACGACCCCATCACCCGCGCCATCGTCATGGCGGGCGGCCTGTTCCCATTTGGGCGCGCCCTCGCGGCGGGCCAAGTGCAACTGCCAACGCGCAACTGCCCCACGCGGCCCATGACCATGGGCGAAAAGATGGTGGGGGCACATTTGCTGCCAGGCCAGGGGCCAACTGCGGTGCGACCTGGCGATGCTGTGTTGGTGAAAGTCGACAGCGGCTACAGCCACGAATTCACCACGGCGCAGGTGCACGCATTCCTCGAAGAAGAATTCGGTGCGGACTACCGCGTTGCGGACGCCACCAATTTCGCGGTGTTTGAAGACCACCTCATTTATGCCGACGGTGTGGAACGCATGGCGCCGTACTCCGCGAAGATCGCGGTGCTGCGCTCCATGCAGCGCGCATTTCAAGTGCACACTGGCGTACGCGACTATTCCGCGCGCGAAGGTCGCTCGCCAGGCATTTGCCATCAAGTAGCGCGCGAGGAATTCATCAACCCTGGCATGTTGGTGCAAGCCACCGACAGCCACACTTGCATGGGCGGCGGCAACAACGCGTTGTCTTTCGGCGTGGGTGCCACGGAATATGCGGCGCTCATCCAATGCGGCTTCACCATGCTGCGCGTGCCCGAATCCATCCGCTTCGAACTGCACGGAAAGTTGCAGCCGGGCGTCACCGCCAAAGACGCAATGCTGTGGATTTTATGGCAGTACGCAGCCAAAGGGCTGACGCTGGATCGTGTGATGGAGTTCGGCGGGCCGGGCCTTGCAGGTTTGGACATGGACGAGCGCGCCACGCTGGCGAACATGGCCACGGAATGCACAGCCAAGTCCGGCATCTGTGAAGGAGACGAGCAAACGGTGCAGTGGATCGCCTCACGGCGCGGCGTCAGTGAAGCGTCGGTGCGTGCGCAGTTGGTGCACCCAGATGCTGGTGCCACGTACGCAGGCGGCGTGCACATCATCGACCTCAGCACGCTGAAGCCTATGGTGGCAACACCGGGCGACCCAGCCGCAGGGGTGCCCTCAGACCCCACCAACGGCGCGTTCATCGAAGCGCTGGGCGTAGTGAAAATCGACATCGCATACGGCGGCAGTTGCACCGCGGGGAAAGACACCGACCTCGACCACTACGCGCTTGTGGTGCGTGAGGCGTTGGCCGCCGGGCTGCGCGTGGCCGACGGCGTGCAGTTCATGATCCAGTGTGGCTCGCAAGCGGTGGAAGCCCATGTGGATCGCAACGGTTATCGCGAACTGTTCGAACGCGCGGGTGTGCAGCTCATCGGTGCCGGATGCGGCGCGTGCATCGGTTGCGGGCCGGGCGTCAGCACCACGGCTCAGCAAGTGACCATCAGCGCCATCAACCGCAATTTCCAAGGGCGCAGCGGCCCCGGGCAGCTTTACTTGGCTTCACCGCTCAGCGTTGCTGCTTCGGCCTTCACAGGCCGCATTAGTGCCTACAGCGAGGGCATGTTCCAGCGGATCTGACACGATTCGGTGTAATCGTCGCTCGCGTGCTTCTGCCTCATTTCGTTGGCGCGCTTCGGGATGTGGCACACGCGCTGCGAATTTCCTTGGCCCTATTGCCGCCGCCCATTTCCATGAAGAAATTGTTCGCTTTCCGTGAAAGTGCTGGCTAAGATGCCCGCGCAGTTGCGATCCTGCGTCACCTCCTGCCATGGACGGGTGGCTTCTGCGATGCGTCGTTGGCAGTGTGACTGGATCGGCACAAGGGAAAGGGAATGAATAGCCACGGGCCACAAAGGCTGGTGCGCTGTGAGTTCCTCGGTGGAAACCATAGGGGGAAGAGGATGGATACTCGCTTCGAGTGCATCTTCGAGGGGAAGAGGATCTTTCAGGTGTTTCGTGAGGGCGCAGATGCAGCGCTTTTCACTGGCACCAAGGCTCAGTGCCAGCGCTTTCTCGAGGTCTACCAAGAGAAGGTGCAGAAAGCGCGCAACCGCGACCGCAGCCGCAGCGGAGAATCTTCTTCCGCGGCCTAGTTCGCGAGTGGCTGGGTTGCAGCCCGCATGAGTAGTTCTCGTATCGCTGACAAGCATTCTGCTGAAATCACCAACGCGGTGCGAGTGGCAGAGGATGTGCTTGCCGGGCGCACGCATTGGCAGGGGCGGCCGTTTCATGTGGAGATCTCCACAAACAACGCCTGCAATCTGGCTTGCGTGATGTGTGAGCGCCCCGATCTCAGCTTCATCGACGGTGACAAACTGGCGCAAGTCGCCGACGAAGTGTTCCCCGCGGCTTCAGTGGTGACGCCTTCCGCCACCAGCGAGCCCGCCATGGGCGACTTCGACGCCATGCTGGATCTATGCGGCCGGCACGATTTGAAGTTGGACTTGATCACCAACGCCAACCTCCTGACCGACCGCCACATCGAGCGCTTGCGCGGTCGCATCCACAAAGTGGATGTGTCTATCGATTCGCACTTGCCCGGCGTGTATGAAGAGATCCGCGTTGGCGGCACCCACGCGCGCATGTTGGCTGGCCTGCGTCGCTTGGTGGCGTTGCAACGCGAAGAGGGCTTTCGCCTGACCCTCGTGTGCGTGCTAATGCGCCAGAACATCACCACTCTCGATGGGCTGATTCTTTTCGCGCACCAAGAGGGCGTGCGCCATGTGCGCATTCAAAAACTCCTGCCGTTCTTTACCGAACCGCATCGCTTCCATGTCGACGAGTGCTGCACGCCGCAGGAGATTCGCTTGCACCTGGACCGTGCCCTCGCAACGGCGAGGCGCGTAGGTGTTGGGTTGCATTTGGCCTTGGACGAAGAGCAAGAAGTGGCTGCGCCCGCGCGAGCAGAGAATGTGACCACTCCCGCAGTGATTCTTGCCATTCACGACGCCCTGTTCACGGCGGTTCCAGGCTTGTGTCGTCAACTGGCGTCGTATGTCCGCATCTTGCCCAACGGCAACGTGTACCCGTGCTGCCGCGGCTGGGACGACCATCTGCTGATGGGCAACATTTTTCAGTCCAGCTTTGAAGATATTTGGAACGGTGCGAGCTATCGCCAACTCCGCAGCGAATTCCTGAGTGGAAACTTGCGCGAAGGTTGCAAGCGCTGTTCTTTGTCTGGATTGGGCTCGCTCTAAGCTAGGCGCCGGCAGAAATGCGGCAAATGTTGCGCGCTGCCGCAAACGCCGCGCGCGGGTGCAAGCCGTTGCAGCGCCAGTGTGTTCAGCGCGTGCAGACCAAACTCAAATGTTGCAGCCGCACCGGCTTCCTCGCCTGTGTAATGTAAAGTGCTTGACAGTGGCATGCCGCGAGAGCAGAGTGCCGCGTACGAGACTTGCGCGGAGGCGAACGATGTTGCCGGGACAATTAGAAAGCGATGCATGCACTGGGTTGTTGCAAGAGTGGCGCGGCGTGATGCTGCGCGTGTTGCAGCGGCGCCGGATTCCCTGCGAACTCGCGGAAGACTTGGTGCAAGAAGCGTTGATCGTGGCGTGGCGTGAGCGGCGCAAGTTGCGTGATATCAGCCGCGCAAGCGCTTGGGTGCGCAGCATCGTGATGAACAGGATGCGCACGCACTATGCGCGGCAACAGCAACCACCGCAATCATTAGACATCGAGCCGATGGCGGTGCACGAAACGCCTTGTGATGTCGCCATGCGCAACGAAACCAGCGTACGGGCACAGCGCTTCCTCGCAACGCTGGCGCCGCAGCATGCTCAGTTGCTCTGGCTGCGGCATGGCGAGGGCATGAGCCCGCAAGAGATTGCGCAGCATCTAGGCGTCGATCGCATTGCGCTGCGGCACAGGCTGCACAAGTCGCGCATGGCGCTGCAGAAGAGCCTGCGCACCGCGGCAGTGCGCAAAGTGCTGGCCTCGTGGGGCATCGAAAACCAAACAATGGAAGACCCGGTGAGGAGTTGTTCGTGAAATCAAGAATCTTGTGGTGTCTTGTGGCGCTGTTGGCGACGGGTGTCGTGGCTCAAGACAGCCCCGACATGGAATTGCGTGCCGCGCGCAAGCAAGCTGCGGCGGCGATTGCGCAGAAGGGGCGCGAAGCCATCGGTGCGGCGCGCAAGGTGTACGAAGGTGTGGCCGAGCGCCATGCCGCATTGCCAGCAATTGCAGGGAGGGCGCGTTTGGAAGCGGGGAGGCTGGCAGAGCGCATGCGCGAGATGCCGGCGGCGGAAGCCCACTTCACGGCGGCTGCGCAGTGTCCGGAGGTGAAGGTGGCGGCGGATGCGTTGGGTGAGTTGGCAGCGCTGTGCCAACGCGTCGAGCGTCGTGACGATGCGGAGAAATGGCTGAAGCAGTTGGTGGAGCGCTGTGGTGAAGAAGAAATGGATTGTGCCAACGCCATGCTGCGCTTGGGCGATATTGCGAGGCAGCGCAGTCGTCCTGACGATGCGGGCCAATGGTACCGGCGCGTTATGAACGAGCATGGTGGGCTGTGGCGCCCGTGCGTAGACGCGCTGGAGGAGATGGTGGAGATGCAACTCGACAGCGGCGACCGCGACAGTGCGCGCAAGCTCTACGATGGCCATGCGTTGTCACTACGCGCTCGCTTTTCGGGTTCCTCCGCAGAGAAGCGTTTGGATGTTGCCCTAGGCCGCTTGGCCGCGCGGGCCAAGTTCGACATCGGCGCAAAGGTCGGCTGAGATGCTGCGGCGTGGCGCCTTGTGGCTATTGCTGCTGCTGGGTGCTGCGCCTGCGGCTTCCGATCCAGCACTCTTCTGCTGGATTGATGCCGCGACCGAGTTGCCCGCTGCGTGCGGTGCGCCCGAGTGTCGCGTTCATTTGCGCGCGGCCTCGGCGTTAGTTGCATGCTTGCACGGAGGCGTGCGGTTGCGTTTGGCACCGGGCGCGGAGGTGTGTTGCGAGCGTTCCGGCGTTCACTTGCTGCGTGGCACCTTGCAGGTGGCTGCGCCGCGGCGTTTGCTGCTGCGTGCTGCGGCATCGGAGGCGTTTGCACTGCGCGGTTCTATGCGCTTGCGCGTGCGCGATGGCACCCTGCAAGTGCTGTTGTCCACAGGTCGCGCCGAAGTGGCGGGGTGTGTGCAGTTTGCAGGTACTGCTTTAGAAAGCACTGCGCAGTGGCCCATGCGCGTGGTGAACTGGCCGCGTGGCTTGTGCCAAGAAAGCACAGACATCTTCTCGTGGGCAGATCCTGTCGAAGCGGTGGCAGACCTTCGCGTCGATGAGTGTTGGGCCGCAGCGGAACGCTGGTTGATTGCGCAGATGTTGCAGCGTGGGCGGGCGTTGCCTCCGTTGCAGCGCACGGCAGTCTTGATGCTGGCGTTGGAACGAGGCAGCCCAGGCCTACAGGTGGCCGCACTCCGACTGCTACAGCCCTGCGAAGTTGCGTGGCTATCAGAAGTGCTGTTGCCGCTGCAAGTGTCGGCACACGAGGCCGTGCAGCGTGCGGCGCTGGAGGTGTTGCGGTGTGGTGGCCCGTTTGCGGCATCGAACAACACACACCTTGTGCACGCAGACGCCTCGGCGGCGGCTGCGTGCACAAAGTGGTGGCAAAGCGCGGATGTTGCGCCGCTGACGGCCGAGCGTCGCGCCGTGTTGCACTTCGTTAACCAACCATGGCTGTATGAACACGCGGAACTGCGCGGCGCAGCGGAACATGCACTGGATTCTGAAACCGTTGCGTTCGATGTTCCACGGCGGCTGCACGCGCAGATACCTTGCGACCTGAGCACACGCGACCCTGTCTTGCGGCGCCTCGAAGCGCGGCGTCAAGGTTTGCTCCGCGCGGCACAAGCGCAAATGTTGTGTGCTGCGACGACGCCCCAATTGGGCGCGCTGCACACGCGCAGTGCGGCCATGGCCTTGTGTGCTGCCATGGGCCCCACCGTGCTGCGCGAATTGGTGCCCCTGTACGGCGTGCGCGTGCCTCCGACGCAGCGCAACCCGCCGCTCATCGAACTGTCGCTGGCCGAATTGCTGCACTTGTGGGTGGCACCCGGCTCTGATGTCTTCGCTCCGTAGCTGGCGCGCCGCCGCAGGCGGCTTTCCAGCCACGCGGCAGTCTGCTAAACCTGCGGACTGAAAGGTGGGGGCCAGCAGCGCCTCCATGGGGGCTCATGCTTCACGGCAAGACCGGTCTGATTCTCGGGGTCGCCAATCACCGCTCCATCGCGTGGGCTATTGCGAAGTCCGCCGCACGCGAAGGGGCAGAACTCGTGCTCACCGCGCAGAACGAGCGCTTCTTGAAGAGCCTGACCGATTTGGTGAGCGAGTTAGGGCGGCCCGCGTTGACCACCACTTGCGATGTGGGTGAGCCCGAACAAGTGGCAGCGCTGATGGATTTCGTGAAGGCGCAACGCGGTGGGCTGGATTTCATCGTTCACTGCATCGCCTACGCGCCGCGCGAGGAACTCGAAGGCAATTACGTGGACACCAGCGCTGCTGGCTTTGCTACGGCTCTCGGAGTTTCTGCCTACAGCCTCACTGCGCTGACCAAAGCTGCGTTGCCTCTGATGGAAGGCCGCAATGGCGCGGTGTTGACGCTGTCTTACCTTGGGGCCGAGCGCGTGATCCCGAACTACAACGTGATGGGTGTTGCGAAGGCGGCGCTGGAGTCTTCGGTGCGTTATTTGGCCGCAGATTTGGGCCCTCTCGGACATCGTGTGAATGCCATTTCAGCGGGGCCGCTGCGCACGCTTGCCGCCGCTGGTGTCAGCGGGTTTTCTGGCATGCTGGACTCGGTGGCGCAGCGCTCGGCAATGAAGCGCAATGTGGAGGCCGCAGAAGTGGGCGATGCCGCAGCCTTCATGGTGTCGCCGCTCGCTCGCGGCATCACGGGAACAGTGTTGCACGTGGACTGCGGCTACTCAGTGATGGGGATCTGATCCGCCCGAGCGCGAGGTTCAGTGCGCAGGGAAAATTGTGAGGGGCCGACACCCGGAATTGTTCGTTTGTTACAGCCTGCGTCTCAAGAGCGGTGAATCTCAGGAGTCTTAGGCATCGGCCCCTCGGTTGGGATCAGGATTTGTGAGGAATTCCGTCGTGAGGCGGAACTTTGTTGTCTGAGCCTTGCGGCTCAGCCTCGTGGCTGTCGCGGTCTTCTGGGACACCGCTGCACAGCCACCACTCCTGCACTCTCGGAACTTGCCCGCGGAGTTTTAGCTTTTTATTGCTCTTTTGGGTTGATGAGGATCGGGCATGGGCCGCACGAGGACAGCGCCACGGCGCACAGCGCGCAGCGGCGGCAGCGCGAAACCCAACGCCCGCGTTGGTTTATGATGCCCCCGGTGCTGATTGATGATGCCTTCGCATGCGGTTGGCGCGCCTGCCGCGCGCAGCCGAAGCGCGACGCTCATGGGGTCACAAGTGCTGCAGAGGAGTTTTTTCAGCTTGTTCAAAGTCGCCCTCTGCTTCACCGTGCTTTGCTGCGCGGTGGGGGCGCTTTCAGCTCAGGAAACCGAAATCGGATTGCGCCTCATCGCCGGGCGCGCTTTCGTGCAAGTGGATCTGTGCCGCGGCAAGAAGGTGCTTCCTGTACATCTGCTGCTTGACTTTGGCTGCACCAGCGATTTTGTGTTGCACGGACGGACAGCCGCGCTGCTGGAGTGGGCTGACGGCGATGCGGTGGCTCTGCGCATCCGCGGCGAAGAACTGTGCGCGCCGGTTCCGGATGTGCAGGGTTTGCGCGAGCTTGAAGTCCTCACGCGCGACTACGCCGAAGAGCTGAAGGAGACGCCCGTGGTGGGCATCCTCGGGTTAGGTGCCTTTGGCAACAAGCGCACCACGCTCGATTTGCGCCGTCGTCTGCTGCGCATCTCCGCTGGGGGGGCGCCGCGTCCGCCCAACGTGATCGAGAGTGCTGTGGAGGGCACGGCCAAGCTGGGTCAGAAGTTTGAGATTCCTTGGAGCGGCAGCGGCACGCCGCGATTCATGGTGCGCGGATTAGCGCGTGACGGCAGCGTGGTGGAAGCCCAAGCGGGCATCACGCCCATGGACCACGATGTGCGTGTTTCCGATGTGCTCTTGCGCCAGCTCGGTGCGCCGTTTGGCGATGCCGCTTCGCTCGCGTTCGGCCCCTTCGAATTAGTGCGCCATGCGGCGCTGCGCCCTGAATCAGAAACCATGCCTTGGGCCGATGCGCCGCCAGTGGTCATCGGCACTGCGTTCTTGTCGTGCTTTGTCGTCAGCATGGACCCAGTGCGTCGCGTCAGCTTGTTCGAATGTGTGGCCGAGCCCGCGCCGTTCGCGTCTGACGGGGCGTGCTTCGCGGCCATGGCGCTGCGCGATACGCCGCGCTTGCGCCACTGGTTGGATGACAATGAAGAGCATCGTTTGCGCCGTGATGCCGCCAGTTTGCTGTTTGCGCTGACGGTGGCGGCGACACCCGCGGAGGCTTCTTCGGTGCTGTCGGCGCTGCGCGTTTGGGCAGAATCCATTAGTGCCAAGCGCAGATCGCGTTTGGTGCTGGACACGGTGGCCGAATTGAAAGACGTGTTGCCCGCCGTGCATGCGAGCGTGGCGCGACCAGCGTTGGAAATGGCGTTGAGTTTTGCGGGCGAGGATGAAGATGCCGACGCCATGCACAGAGTGCGCAGCGAGATTGGTGCCGCACTCTTGGAATCTGGCGACCTCGATGGCGCGTGGCGGCACTTGTTGGCTGCTTCGTTAGGCATGCCGCGCGACGGCATGGTGAACGAGAGGCTTGGGCGCCTGTACGAGAAGATGGGCAAGACTGAGCGCGCCTGGTCGCGCTTCTTGCAAGCGTCGATCACCGCCGACGGTGGCCCCGCTGGGCTCGCTGGCATCGAACGCTTGCGCAAGTTGGGCGGCGAAGCGCAGCCCTTCAGCGTGGACGACATCGAACGCATGCTCGAAGGCCGCGCGCCACTGTTCGAGCCCGCCACCACACACAAGCCGACGCCGGGTGCTACGCGCACCGTTTTGGTGGAGCTTTTCACCGGCGCGCATTGCAAGCCGTGCGCTGCTGCAGATTTGGGCTTCGAGGGCCTGACGCATTATTTCGCGGGCGGCGAAGTGGCGTTGGTGCAGCATCACTTGCATGTGCCCAAGCCCGATGCGCTGACCACCAATGTTGGCATTGATCGTGCGCGCAAGCTTGGCGTTGCGGGCACGCCGACGATCGTGTTGGACGGCAGCGTTGTGGTGGACGCGGCCGGGCCGAAGGACGACGCAGCAAAGTCATTCCGCGCTTTGGTGGCTGCGGTGGAAGCGCGCTTGAAAGTGGACACACCTTGGAAGCTGACGCTGGCGCCGGTGCTGAAAGAGGGGCGCGTTGAAGTGGCTGTGGCCGTTGTTGGCCCGGTGGATGCGCAAGCGCACCTGACATTGGTCTTGTGCCAACGCACCATGCTGTTGCCTGGAGAAAGCGGCATCGTTTTTCACCGCAATGTGATTCGTGGTGAAGTCGTGGATGGCGGTGTCGCGTTGCGTTTGGAAGGCGGGCGTGCCAGCGCTGCGTTGGCTGTGAATTTCGCAGAGGTCGACAACGAAAACACCGATCACCAAGACGAAGTGGAAGACCGCTTGGGAAAGCCCCTCGCGTTGCGGGCTGCAAAGATCGATCCTGCGCAAGTGGTGTTGGTGGGCTGGTTGACCAGCGCGGGCAACATCGTGCAGTCTTGCAGCGTAGAACTGCAACCGCGCGAGAAAGCGAATGCGCGCTGATGCCGTTGGTGTTTGAACACGAGCAGCAGGCATTGGATGCGGCGCTTGCAAATGCTGCAGCGACAGAGCGGCGCGGGCGCATCGGCGTTGCCGCAGTGCAAGGTGTGAGCGGGCTCTTGCGCGGCGCGGTTGTCGCCGCTGCCGCATGCGCAGCGGCAGCGACGGCGGCGCATTTGTTGGCCTTGGAAAACCCGGCGCTTGGTTGGCGCTTTCTGGCTGTGTGCGTGGGCGGTTGCGGCGCGGTCGGTTTTGTTCTGGAAGCGTGGTTGCACTGGCGTGGCGATTCCGATCGCGGGCATCTCGCGCAGCGTTTGGATAATCACAACGGCACCGGCGGCAGCATTCGCGCCGCTCGTGAATTGGCTGCCAGCGCGTGCGATGCCTTCAGCGCGGTTGCGGTGCAGGACGGTTTGCATGCGGCGCGCAAGGCGCAAGTGGCGCCGGCATTGGCAGCGCGCAGCGGACAACGCGGATGGACTGTCGTGGCTATTGCTGCGCTTCTCAGCGTCAGCCTGTTCATGCCGCAGCGCGTCATCGCTCCTGCGCCCATCGGGCGCAGCGACGCGGTGCGCGACGAGCCAACCGCAGCACTGCGCCCCGCAACCGTCGTCGCACCGCAGCCACCATTGCAGCCCGACGCGCCGGTGACGGCACCGATTACTGGCGCGGGCATTGGTGCCGCGCGCAAGCCAGAAGCGGCTGCCGCAGGTGCCGAAGCGCCGCGCGCGCAACGGCCTTCTTCGGGGCAACCGGGCTCCGGACGCAGCGCTGAAGTGGCCCGGGCCAGCGAGAGCAACGCCGCCCAAGGCGAGAGCATTCCGGGTGGCGCACCGCCGCAGGAATCCCCTGAAGCGCGGCGCGACCCAGCGAAGCCGCGCGCTTCGGCGCCGCCTCGGCCGCAAAAGCCCAAGCCTGGCGAAGAAGAAAAAAATGGAGCCACCGCGGGGCAAAGCGGCTCGGGTGGCGGAGCCTTGTCAGCAGTGAAAAGCCCATGGAGCCAGCGCGATCGCGGCAGTGCCGATCCGTTGCCCGAAAATGACACTGACGAACGCATCGAGGACGACCCCGATGAAGAAGATGCGCGCAGCGGTACGCAGCCCACGATGAAAGACCGCCGTGGTACGACCTCGAAGGACCTCAGCATCAGCGGCCCTGGAGCTGGCGGTGAAGGGCGCGGTGGGCCATCGCTGCCGAAGAAATCGCGTGGCACGGGCTCGCTGATTCTGGGCGTTCCCATTCCAGATTTTGTGCGCGGCCTGCTGAACCCAGGCACCACGCGCATCACTCACGAACGCGTGCAGCCGTCGTTGCTGAACGCGCCTTACGACGCGGTTGTGCCTACCGCGGCGCGCCAACGCGCTGCAGTGCCGACACCACCCGCATTTGTGCCGCAGCGGTTGAAGCAACTGCTTGCAGATTATTTCGCTGCCCGAAGGAAAGGGAATTGATCATGGACGCTGGACTTGAAGCCGCTGCGCAGGATGCCCGGCAAGAGATGGCTCGCTTTCGCGAGGCCTTTGCGGCCCTTGAAAACGCAGTGCATCAGCGCGTGGTGGGGCAAGCGCCTGTCGTGCGCGGTGTGCTCACGGCGCTGGCCTGCGGCGGTCACGCATTGCTGGAAGGCGTGCCGGGCTTGGCCAAAACATTATTGGTGCGCACGCTTGCCGAAGCGGTGGATCTGAAATTCTCGCGCATTCAATTCACGCCAGACCTCATGCCTGCGGACATCACCGGCACCATGGTGTTGCACGAAACCGAAGGCGGTGGGCATGTGCTGCGCTTCGAGCCCGGCCCATTGGTGGCGAATTGTGTGCTGGCAGACGAGATCAACCGCGCCACTCCGCGCACGCAATCGGCACTGCTGGAAGCGATGCAAGAGCACACCATCACGGTGGCCCGCGAAACGCGCGCGCTGCCGGCGCCCTTCTTCGTGCTGGCTACACAAAACCCTGTGGAGCAAGAGGGCACTTATCCATTGCCCGAGGCACAACTCGATCGCTTCTTGTTGAAGTTGTTGGTGCCTTATCCGCAGGAAGCGGATTACCACGGCATTCTGGAGCGCACTACGGGCAGCAGCACCAGCATTGTGCCGCGCGTGGCCGACGCAAAAACGCTGCTGGCCATGCAAGCCACCGTGCGTGCAGTGGCGGTGCCAGAATCTGCGCGCACGACGGCTATTCGCTTGGTGCTGGCCACGCAGCCCGAAAGCGCCCACGCGCCAGAGGTAGTGAACCGCTGTGTTGCCTTGGGGTCTTCGCCGCGCGGTGCGCAAGCGCTGATTCTTGTGGGCAAGGTGCAAGCGTTGCTCGCGGGCCGTGCCGCGGTGACGCAGCAAGATGTGCGGGCCGCTGCCCATGATGTCTTGCGCCATCGCGTCATGTTGAACTTCCGCGGGCACTCGGAACGCATCAAAGCTGACAGCGTGGTGGATGCCGTGCTTGCTGCCGTGCGGGACTGAACCTTTGAGCACGCTGTTCAACGCAGAATTGCTGGCCTCGGTAGAGGCCCTGACGATTCGCGCCCGCCGGGTGCGACGCGGGCCGCTGCATGGCGAACATCGCGCTGGCGAAAGCGGCAGCGGGCTGGAGTTTCGCGAGCATCGCCCCTACACGCCGGGCGACGACCTCGCGCGCGTGGATTGGAATGTGTTCCGTCGCAGTGGGCGCTTGTACAGCCGTTTGGCCGATGTCATGCGCGACATGCCCGTGCGCATTCATCTGGACCTCAGCGATTCGCTGTGGCACGAAAGCCGCGCGCGCGCCGATGCCGCACGCGTCGCTGCGTTTGCCATTGCAGCGGTTGTCTGTGGCCACGAAGATCAAGCGCAAGTGTTTTTTGGCGGCTCCGCCAACGACGAACCAGTGCGCGTGCGCGGGCGCACCGGTCTGCTGACGCTGGCTGCAGCGCTGGAAGCCGCTGGGCCTCATGGTGCGACCGACATTGCGGCTTGTTTCGAAGCCGCCGCGCCTTACCGCCGCCGCCCAGGCCTCAGCGTCATCATCTCGGATTTCTACGACCCACGCGGCCTGGCCGCAGTGGTCGAGGCCTTGCGCAGCAGCCGCGATCGCTTGTTGCTGCTGCGCGTGTTCACGCCAGCAGAGCGCGGCGGCGCCAGCGTGGTCACAGGCGCGGCTATGGCCACGGGCGAGCTGCGCCTCTTCGACTGCGAGTCTGGCGCGGCGGTCACCTTGGACTTGGATGCCTCGGCACTTGCGGCCTATCGCGCCGCCTACGCAGCCTTCGAGCAGGCCTTCGACGAAGCTCTGGTGCACTTGGGCGCGGTTGGCTTGTCGCTGGATGCAGATGCCGCGCTGTTGCCGCAATTGGAAGCGCTCTTTCCTGCAGGGAGTTTGGTGCTGTGAATTTGCGCACATTCGACAGCACCACATTCGCAACCCTGCTGGGCGCTGGCGCTCTGCTGCTGACAGCATTGCATTTGTTGCAAGTGCGTCGCCGCAAGCGCACCGTGGCTACGCTTTTGTTTTGGCAAGCAGCGGCGCGCACCACGCGGGCGCGCTCTTTGCTGGGGCGGTTCCGTCATCCGCGCACATGGGCGTTCTTGCTGGCGTTGCTCGCACTGCTGTTGGCGGCGTTGGCGGAGCCACAGATGGAGAGCGCAGCACCAACGAGAGCACTGGTGCTGGATGCGGGCGCAGCATCAGCAGCGTGCTTGGATGAACTACGCGAGCGTGCGCGAGACCATGGCGCAGAGCGCACAGAAACGGCATTGATCATTGCCGGCGGCGGCAGCGTGCAAGTGTTTGCTCCGGGCAGCTCTGCAGCTGCGCGGCGTGCCGCCTTGGCGGCGCTTGCCAGTGACGCGAAAGGGATCGACGCATTGGAGCCGCTGCTGCAGCGTGCCGCAGCTTTGGCGCGCATGTCTGGAGTGCCAGAAGTGGTCTTGCTCAGTCCGCGCGCCACCATTGTGCTGGATGCGCAATTGCAAGTGTTGCGGGAAACCCCACGGGCGTTGAGTGCTGCGGAGTTGTACTCGCTCTTAGTGGAGCCGACAGCACTACCAGCGCAGCAACCGCAGGTTGCTGCAGTGTTGGTGGACGCAGATCTACCGCCCGCGTTGCAAGCGTTGGGGAAAATGTACGCGGCGAACAGCAGCGAGCTGCGCGTGCACATCGCGCCCGGCATCGCGGGCGACGCCATCACGATGCGCACTCTGGTTGCGGACAGCGTCAGCGGTGTGCACAGCGCGCTACATGACGCAGCACTGCCGCTGCTTGGCGAGGCTGTGAAGTATGGGATCTCCCTGCGGCGCTCCGTAGATTCCGAAGGCGCAGCGGGCGCTCCGCAGCCCGCTGCGCGTGTGCTCTTGCGCGCAGGCAGCGTGCCCTTGGTGGTGTTGCACCGCGACGGGGCAGCGGCCACGCTTCTTGTGCAACCAGATCTATTCGCCGAGGGCAGCCGTTGCGCTAACGACCCAACACTCATGGCATTGCTCTTGGACTGGATTGCGTGCGCTGGTGCGCCGGAGCCCGCAGAAGGCCTGATTGCCGGCCAGCGCGCAGCGCTGAGCGTTGGCACTGCTGTCACTCGTTTGAGCGCAGGTGACAACTGCAGCGCGTCCTATGGCGCGCTCGCTCTCATCGAACCCACTCGTGCGGGCATCGTGCGCGCAGAGGGGCACGCACCATTCGAAGTGCGTGCGTACTGGCCAGAATTGATGCCTGCCGAAGCCCACACCGTGAAGGCCACAGCGCTCGCTCCGCTCGCGCTGTGGGAATGGCTCGCATTGACAGCGTTGCTGCTGCTGTGTTTGGACGCGTGGCTGCATGCTCGCGGGAGGATCCCATGAGCTTTGAACGCCCGTGGATTCTGGGGCTGTTGCTGCTGTTGCCGTTGTTGGAATGGTTCTTGCGCCGTGCCGCGACGCAGCGCCCGCTGTGGTTGAGCGCGGTGCAACTGGGCGCGTTGGCAGCACTGTTGTTGGCGCTGGCGCAACCCGTGTTGCATTCGGTGTCGCGTGCGCCTTTGCAGGTGCTGGTGTTGGATCGGTCGCCGAGCATGGCGGGCAGTGACGCAGCCCAGCAGGCCGTCTTGCAGCGCTTGATTGCCGACGCGAACATGCAACGGATTCGCGTTGTGGCCTTCGGTGCCAGTGCGGCAGTCCTACCGCCTTTGAATGGGCAGTACTCACTACCAGCACTGCAAAGTGCGAACGGAAGTGCGTTGGCAGAGGCGCTGCAATTGGCGGCGGATTTGATTCCCGTCGGAGAGGCTGGACGCGTCTTGCTCTGCAGCGATGGGCGCGCCACGCGTTCTGAAGCACGCGCAGTTGCCGCCAGCATGCGCGCTCGGGGGATTGTCCTCGATGTTGCGGAAGGCGCGTTCGGCGCTCGCACGCCGAGTGCCGTTGGGGCAGCCACATCAACAGCGAGCGCGTTCGGCGCACGCGCGCCGAACGCGGTGCTGCATCAAGTGCGCTGCCCTTCACGCGCGCGCGCTGCGGACACCATCAGCATCAGCGCTGCTGTGGACGACCCGCGTGGTTTGGTGGTTGGCGCCGTGTTGCGTCCCTTGGAACCTGCAGGCGCCGAGCAAGTCGTGGCGCTGATCAACGGCAGCATTGCGTGCGAACACGAATTGCTGGGCCCTGGTGTGAATCGCATGGAATTGGTGCTGCGCGCCGCAGATGGGGCCACGCTTGCGAGTGTGCCGTTGGCGTGCGCGGCAACAGAGCCGGTGCGCGTGCGCATGGTGCATGGAGAGCAGGCCCCTGCGCGCAGCGCTGCGCTGCGTGCGTTGCTGGGTGCAGGTTTCGAAATGGTGCAAGACGCTGCAGCGCCGGTTGACGTGACCATCCTTGACGATGTCCCCGCCGTCGCGCTGCAACCTGAGGCCATCGAGGCGCTGACTGCGAGCGTGCATAGCGGTGCGGGCTTATTGGTGTGTGGTGGGCGTCACAGCTTTGGGCCAGGTGGCTATGGCGGCTCTGGGTTGGATGCGTTGTTGCCTGTGGGCCCCGACGAAAAGGAAGAGCGCCGCGACCCCAGTGCCACGCTGGTGATCATCATCGACACATCCGGTTCCATGCTGGGGGCGCGCATCGACATTGCGAAAGAAGTGGCGCGCTTGGCGTTGCAGCGTCTGAAGCCACATGACAAAGCGGGCATCGTCGAATTCCACGGGGCGAAACGCTGGGCTGCACCGATTCAGTCTGCCGCCAACGCGGTGGATTTGCAGCGCGCATTGAACCGTTTGACCGCAGGTGGTGGCACGGTCATCTTGCCAGCCATCGAAGAGGCCTATTATGCGTTGCTCAATGTGCGCACGCGCACGCGGCATGTTTTGGTGATCACTGACGGTGGTGTCGAGAGCGGCGATTTCGAATCGCTGCTGCGGCGCATGGCCGACAAGGGCATCACTACTTCCACCGTGCTTGCAGGCGCAGGCAGCGGACACAGCTCGTTCTTGTTCTCTATCGCGCAGTGGGGGCGCGGGCGTTTTTATCAGGCCCCTGATCGCTTTCAGTTGCCGGAGTTGCGCGTGAAGCAGCCAGACAGTGCGTCGCTGTCGCCATGGCGCGACGAAGTGCAAGCGGTGCGCGCGGTGCCCGAAGCGCGTTGGTTGGAAGGCGTAGCGAGCGTGCAAGGCTTTGTGGAAACAGTTGCGAAACCTGGTGCGGTGCTGGATGCGCGCACAGCCAACGGCGAACCACTGCTGGCACGCTGGCGTTTCGGGCTGGGAGCCGTGGCCGCGTGGACCAGCACTCTCGCAGGCGTATGGAACGCAGAGGCTGCAGCGGACGGCAGCGCTGGGCGCTCGTTCGCTGCTCTCGTGCGCGAACTGGCACCGGCATCGAGCGGCCAAGCCGCGCTGCGTTTGCACGCGGACAGATTGCATGTGCGTTTGCCGCAGGGCATGCGCCGTGCGCAAGTCTTCGCCGCTAGTGCGCCCATAGCGTTCGTGGATGCTGTGCTCGGTGATGCTGGCGCGTGGAATGTCGTGCAGCCGGTGCCCATAGGCGTGCTGACATTGCGCGCCGAAGACGGCACCTTGCTGGCTGCTACCGAGCGTCCAGCGGAATCGGAATGGACGCGCGCAGACCCTGACACGGCAGAGCTGGAACATTTGAAGCTGTTGGCTGCAGATGCGCTGCCTGCTGCGAATGTTGGTGCGCTGCCCCTACGCACACCATTACTGGCTTGTGCGTTGATTCTGTTTTTGGCCACGATTGCACTGCGTCGCGCAGTGTTGTTGGCGCTGCTGTTGTGTCTTTCGCTGGATGGGACAGCGCTCGCACAGGAGCCCGGAGTCAGCCCGGCTGCAGCCGCAGCCTTGCGGCAGGCGCTGCAGGGCAACGCTGGCTCGCTGGAGCAGGCGGTGCAGTTGGAATGTGCGCAGCATGGCGACACCATGCGCTTGCTTGCGTTGGCAACGGATTTGTTGGACTCGTCGCCGCCAGCAGCGCGCGTAATCGCAGCGCGCCTTGCGTTGCATGCGGGGCAGCCGCAGAAGGGTTTGGAATTTCTCGCGCCACTCGCGGCGCCCGATGCCGAACAGTGCTTGCTGCGCGCACGCTTGCAGGAAGCAGTGGGCCAAGATGCTGCTGCAGAGGTTTCGTTGCGGCAGGTGTTGGAAAAATCTCCAGAGCTCGCATTAGAGACGGCCGCGCGCTTGCGTCTGGCAGGTTTGCTTTTCGCGCGCAAGGAAGGCAATCGTGACGAAGCGCTACAAGTGTTGGCGCCGCTGCGTGCAACGACGCAGCCGCCGGCGCTGCGCGCTGCTGTTGCGCAATTGGCAGCACTCCATGGTGCGGTGGATTGGTTGCTGGAAACGCCTACTGACGGAGCGCGGCGGCCTTTCGATGAAGTGTTGTTGGTTGCCAGCATGGCTGTGGAATCTGGGCGCAGCCAGGTAGCGGAGCAATTGCTGGCGGAGGCGCGACCGATGGCGCCGCGCTCGGCGGACAGGCGTTATATCGACGAGCGCACCATCGCCATCCACCGAGCGGGAGGCAGTTTGGAGAAGCTCGCACAGCTCTGGCAAGGCGCGGAATCCCCGGATGCGGAGCGAGCTGCGGCACTGGTTGCTTTGCTGCGCGAACTGCGCCAGCCGCAAGAGGCCTTGGCGCTGTTGCGCCGCGGCGGAGCCACGCTGGATGAACGCGCGCAGCGCGAAGTGATTGCGTTGGCGCTGGAGTGCGGCCGGCATAGTGAAGTGGAAGATGCGTATCTGCAGTCCATCGCAGCAGAGCCCCAGCGACTGATGTGGAGCCAAGGCTTGGCCTTGCTGCGTTTGCTGCAAGGAAAAAGAGATGGGGCGGTGCAGGCGTTGTCGGAAGTGTTGGCACGCACCACCGATGGCAAGCGTTTGCTGGCTCTGGGGCAGGCTGCTGCAGACCTCGGGTTGCAAGAAGTTGAACAAGCTGCACTGGAAAAGGCGCTCGCAGCAGGGGGGCGCCCGGCCCAGCGCGCGCGTGTGGTCATGGCCGAGCGCGCGGCGCAGGCGGGGGATGATGCGCGCAGCAAGGCGTTGCTGACCGAGGCGGAGTCTCTGGCTGCTGAGGATGGCGAAGCGCTGCTATTGATCGCCGAATGCCACGAGCGCATGCAAGCTCAAGGTGAAGCGGTGCGGGTGTTGCGCAAGGTTGTCAGCGGCAGTGGTGCCGAAGATGCGCGCATGCGTTTGGGGTGGCTGTTAGAGCAACGCAAGCAAGGCGCGGAGGCACTGGATCATTGGTTGAGCATTTGGCGCACTTCGACAGTCGAAGCACGCGTGCGTCAGGCAGAAGATCGCTTGCTGGAATTGGGCGCGCGCGAAGGCAAGCTGGCCGACATCGCCATTGACATCGAGAAAGCGCTGGACGCGGGCCACGGCGACGCCAAGAGCCTCGGGTTGTTGGCGAAAATATATCTGCGCGCGAACGACCCATCTGCCGCAGTTGAAATCCTGCGTGCGCACGGGCCGCGCCTGGGCCGCGGCGAAGCCGAAACGCTGCAGACCATGGCGTTCGTTTATCAGCATTGCGATGAATATGTGCGCTATGAAGAAACGCTACGCCGGTTGCAGGAATTGCAGCCGGAAGACGCACTGGAGTTGCAGCAGCAATTGGTGCTGGCCGCGATGGAGCGCGGGCGTGGCAAAGCGGCCGACCGTGCGCTGCAGCGTTTGCTGGAGCTTGGCGCTGGCGACAGTGGCGTGGATGAGTTTGCTGCGGGGGTGTTGGGCATGGTGCAGCGGGCACCGGAAGCCGCGCTGGCCTACGGCCGTGTGTTAGCGCTCCACCCCGAGCGCATCGAATCGTGGCTCCTCCTCGGGAACATGCTGCGCAACTCCGGCGCAACGGAAAGAGGCCGGCAACTGTTCTTGGCGCTGTTGGAAGATGCCGACAAAGACGACCTCTTTGTGGTGGCTGCTGACGGGTTACTGAACTTGGATGCTCCGCCGCAGATGCTGCGGCCGGCGCTGCGGCGCATCCGCGAGCGCATTGCGGCGCGACCTTCCAGTGCGCACTTGTGGCAACTGGCGGCAGATTTCGAGCAAGAACTGGGCGAGCGCGAGCGCCAGCGACTGATGACCGTCGGTCTCGCCGCGGTCAGCGGAGAGCGGCGTGGTGCCTACTTGCGTGAGCTGTTCGAAATGGCCAGAGAAGACCAAGACCCAGTGCGCGTGCTATCCGAAGGGCGCTCGATGTTGGCGTTGGGCGAGGAGTTTCCACCGGACATTTTCATCGCATTGGGCGAGGCCATGATTCGTGGTGGAGATTTTGGTGGGGCTGAACGCGTGTTTTTGCGCGCGCGCAGTGAAGGCGACTGGTTGTCGATGCAAAACGCTGTGGCGACGCTGTATGCGCGGCACGGACGCGAAGAAGATGCCGAACGGATGATGCGCCAGGCTTTGTTGGCACGCCCAGACGACCCCGACTTGTTGCTGCAAGCCTCTGCGTATGCGGAAGTGCGCGGCGACTTTGAGACCGCATCGGCCGACGCACTGCACACATTGAGCGTCTTGTTTGCAAGGTCCGCTCCGGCGAATATCAGCGAGCCTTCACGAGGGGCGCGCAAGCCCGCGCGCACCAGCGCGAGCCGCATTCGTTTCGGCAATTACAGCTACGACCCGCAACAAGACTCCTATGCGCGCCATGGGCCCCATGCGCTGCGGGTGCTGCAGTGCAGCGGCGATTACAAGTCGCTGGAGGCGCTGAAGGTCCTGTTGCATGCGGAACACGCGCGCTTGAAGGCGGAGGCGGTGCGTGGCGAACGGGTGGCAGATCACCCACGCTGCTTGCGTTTGGCCGCCGCAGTACGCGACTTTGCGCTGGCGTTGAACCAGCCGCACGAAGCGGGTGCGGTGGTGGAACTGCTGCACGAGTTGTTCCCTAAGGACCAAGATGCCATGCGCGCCGAAGTGAATGTGCTGGCCGAGCGCGAGCACATGAGCACGGCGGTTGCGTGCGTGGACTTGTGCGGGTTGGAGATGAAGGAAGCGCTGCCTGAACAATGGCGCGCGCTGCTGCTGCGCGAGCCACAACGATTGCTGGCGCTCGCCGCTACGGACCCTGAATTAGCAGCACCATTCGCGGCGCGTTTGCAGCTCATGGGTGCGAGCGCTGAGGCTCAGGCACTGATCGCCGCGCTGGATCCAGCAACCTGTCGCGTCAGTGCGTCCGAGAGGGTTGCGTTCCTAGCGGCGGTGCACGAGGCTTGCACGGCAGAAGTGTTTGAGCGTTGGTGGAGCGCAGCATTGCGCGATTCACTCCAAGGTGGCGATGCATTGCAGGCAGCGCGTGCCGCACTGCGATTGTTGCACGGCGCACGCTTGCTTTTGCCCGCGGAACGGAAGGCGCTCGTGGATGCGCAGTTGGCTGCGGTGACAGCGAACCCCACCGAGAAGACGCGCACGGCCTGCTTGCTGTTGCAGCGCATGCTGGTGTCAACGGCGGCTGTGCAAGATCTCCCGGCGGAAGCACTCGAGCAACTTGCGAGCGGCAATTTGACGCTGCAGTCGTTGACGCCGCTGCTGCAGGCAGTGTCTCCAAACGACAGATCGAACCTGCTGGTGCGCGTGCTGTCCAAGATGCAAGGATCAGAGCGCTGGCAACTGTTCAATGTGTTGCAGCAAGGGTGGGCTGACGATATGGCCGTCGCCGATGCGCTCGTGGCGGCGTACCGCGCTGGGCGCAAACGCTCCGCTGGCGGGAGTGGCTTGCCTGGAGAGTATGAAGCGGTGCATATCGTGGGGTTCGAGACGCGCTCTCCGGCCGTGCTGCAGTTACTGGATGTGATCGCGGCGGAGGCGGGCGAGTCCGTCTGCATTGATATTGCACGCGGCATCGCATTGTCTCGCGCTGGGCGCAATGGGGAGGCGGCAACACTCCTTCGCAAGGGTCTGACCACTGCATTTGCCGCCGCCTCTCTGGCATGGCAACAGACGCGTGCCCTCGACTTGCTGGCAAGCACCAAGGACGAAACACTGATCGCGCTGCTCGATGAGGTGCTGAAGACATTAGAGCCACACAGCCTCGCCAGTTCTGGAGCGCTGCGCTTCAATATCGGGCGCAAGATGAAGCAAAATGATGTGGCAGCAGCGCTTGCATTGATCGAGCAAGCACCGCCGGGTTTATTGGATGCAGAATTGCAGAATGAGCGCTGCGAGTTGCTGGCAAAGCTGGGCAGGCGCAGTGAAGCGGCGCATGCCTTGGAAGAGATGCTGCGACGGAACCCATCCGATCGTGAGTGGATGCACGGCGAGCTTGCGCGCCAGTGGTTAGAGCTTGGCCAAGTAGATCGGGCCCGCAGCGCAACATTGAAATTGGAATCTGGGGGCGGAGGGCGTTTCCTGCTCGAATTCGCGGCGGAAAACGACCAAGAATTGCTGCGTGCGTGGCGGCGGCACGCGGCGGAGGCTCACAGCAGCGAATACACGGACATTCTGCCTTGGATGGTGCTGCCGCGAGCACCGCATTGCTCCTTGCTGGACCATGTTGCGTCTAGCAGTGACAACCCAACTCTCGCGCTGCTGTTGGCGCTGCCTTGGGGCGAGGCTGAAGCATTGCGTCAACTGCGCGGTCTGCGTCCGGATCAAGTGACGGCGGAAACAGAGCAAATGCGCGGGCTGGACAGCGCGTCGCAACTGCGCGTCATGGAGAGGCTGCATGCGGCGCTGCTACAGGCGGACCTTGGCACATTCACCGAATTCGCGCACGAGCTGGAACGCTGCGGCGACGCGGTGACAACGGCGCGTCTATTGCGCTTCGAGTTCACACGGGCGCTATTGGAATTGGATATTGCCGAGCTCGCGCATTTTGAAGTCAACGCAGCGCAGCAGCCTGCGTTGCAACAAAGCGTGCAGCGCGTGCAGCAGGCGCTGGCTGCGGCAATGGACATGGGAATGGATGTGCGTGGGCTGACGGCGTTGGCGTTGACCGCGCCGACACCGGAAGGCGCTGCGGCGCTGATCGAGCGCGCAATGCAAGTGGTCCGCCGCGACAGCGGCGGCTCCGGCGGCGTTGCGTCTCGGGCCGAATTGCAGATGGTGCTGAGCGCTGCAATCCGCCGCAGCGATGTTGCAGGTTGCACTGCCGCGCTGGTCGCGTTGGGCACGCAGCGCGCGCCGGGTGCGCGAAGCAACGATATTTTCAGCGCTATTGGTGCGCTATGGCCCGATTTCAGGCCACCGCATGATGCTGCCATGGAGCGCGTGCTGCTGGATGCGGCGAGGGCAGAACATGGCCACGAGGGCTTGTTGGCTGTGATGTGCCTCTTGATTGCGTCTGATCGCAAGGATGTGGCGCGGGCCTTGCTGCCTGAGTTGCGTGGGCGCCTGGGCCACGACAATGCTGCACAGCATCACTACATCGAAGTGGCGCGTGCAGCCGGTGATGCTGCGGAAGCGCGCTCGATGGAGATGGTAATGCTGCAGGCGCGCACCTTGCATCCGCTATTGCTGCCGGATCTGATGGATGCGCTGCAACGCAGCATGGATGCTGCGGAATTTGCTCTGCTGCAAGCAGAAATTGCCACATGGGCAGACTGCGCCGCGCTGCGGCGGTTGGCGACCAGACTCAGAAAGTGATGCGCACGACCTGAGTGGTGCCGAGTAGTGACGGGCTCGCGCTGATAGCTGCTGCCACACCGTCGGCTTGCAATCCTGCGGGGAAGGGAAAGCTGCCGCCGGGGAATACGATCGGCACTTGCGGATAGACGCCGCTGGCCGGCCAACTCCAATGAAAAATGCTGCCGAGTGCCAGTGGTTGTGCGATGCAGTTGTAGCTGAGCGCGTCGGGGCTAATGCCGATGAGCGCACCCGTGCCAACCGGGGCGGCGGTGTCGAAGGAGAACACGGTGTAGCCCTGCACAGTGCCTGCGGGGACGTTGTTGAGTGCGAGGTTGAGGTTGCCGAAGCCGCCACCGTTGGTGGACAGAGCAAGTGTGAATGTGGTGTTCAGAGGCTGCAGTGCGAGGTTGAGTGTTGCGGTGCTTGTGGCGCTCACTGTCACAGGGGCCACTAGGTTCTGATAGCCGGGCGCGCTTGCCGTGATCATGTGGGAGCCTGCGGGCAGGAACATGTCATAGGCGCCATTGAGGGCACGCGACTTGCGTGTTTCACCTTGCGTCCAAGCGACGGTATTCACAGTTAGGTTGGCTGCGATGGGCAAGCCACTGAGGGCGTCGGTCACGTGACCGCGGATGGACATGGGCTTGTTGAAAAATGACTGCACCAGCGGCCACAGAATAATGGCTTCGCTCAGTGCTACGGAATAGGCCGGCTGGAACGAGAGATTCATTTCGATGAGGTATGCATAGGAGGTGATTTCGCCGATTTGGAAGATCTGATGCTCGCCCTCAGCGGATGGGTCGCGTGTGCCAAAGCCCACGCTGGCTGCAAGGCTGATGCCCGCAGAGTCGATGGCGCTGCCCAGCGCTGTTGGAATGGGCGAGCAGACATAGGAGAGCAGCACATCGCGGCCATAGGAATGAAAGTCCAGCACTTTGGCGAAGCGGCGCGAGCGAGAGAAGTTCACCATGGTCTGGGTTTCGACTTCGCTGCCGGCGGATGGCCCGCGATAAGTCTCGGAAGATGTGATGGTGCTGCCGCCGCAAACGGTGCTCCACAGGTGCGGATAGTTGCGGTTGAGGTCGACACCGAAAGTGCCGTCGCCATTGTTGCGGCGGTTCTTGCGCCACAGGTTGTTAGTGGTCCACACTGTGTTGACGCCGTCGGGATTCACCACCGGAACGATCCAGATTTCGTGAGTGTTGAGGAGTGCTGTGATGCTTGGGTCTACGCCATAGCCGGCGGTCAGGCGTTCGATGAGGTCGAGCGCTTCTTCAGGGGTTGATATTTCGCGCGCATGGTGCGAGGTGGCGATGAGGATGTTGGGCTCGTCCTCATCAACAAGAACGTTGGCACTGATCTTGATTGCCTCGATGGCGCGGCCCTCAACGGTGAGTGACGGGCCATACGCGGTGCTGAGGTTGTGCACCTTGCACAGTGCTGGCAGCGCCGCTTGCTTGGCCAAGAGAATGTTGCGAATAGCCGTGAGGTCGTGGTAGCCGACAGGAATGTCGCCAAGAATGGCGGAGAGCGGCGCTGCGGTTTCGAGCACCACCGGTTGGAACCCGACCTGTTGCAGTACTCCGTATTCCTGAGGCGACAGCACCACCTCCACAAAATCTGGGCCCACGGGCATGCAATCGGTGTCGTAGCCCGCTTGATCGAGCAGTGCTTGCAACGCAGTCGGCGTGGGCGTGAACAACTTGGCGCGGTAGTACGGATCGCCGCCTGGGCTTTGCGGCACTTGGGCCATCAAAGTTGAAGCAACCAGCAGGTAGGTCCAAATGCGCAGCATGACATTTCTCGCAGGGGTGGAGTAAGGGCGATCGTTGCGCTGGAGTCTATCGCCCCACCCCTCGCAAACCCTCCCAAATCACCCCCGCCCCCTCCCATTCGATTAGTGCTGAATTAAGCCCGCCCAACCCCACTTCGCCCTCCACACGCGCACTTCCTAACCAAATGGTCCCATTCCGCCTACGCACCACTCAGGCCTCTTGAACCCGAAATCAACGAGGCACGAGCATGAACCCGACCCCCAAACCCCCGCTCCATCGACAAGTGCAAAATCAAGTTGGCCACGGTGGACGGCGCCGAGGTGCCGGACGAAAGCCCAAGGGCGCTGTTGCCGGCGTGAGTCACAGCACCCGCGCACGGCACTCGCACCGCTGTCCTGCTCACGTGACGGTGAAGCTGCGACGAGGTTTGCCGCTGCTGCGTCGCCCCTCCGAATACGCCACGCTGCGCAGGGCCTTTACGAAGGGTGCCGACCGCTTCGGCTTCCGGTTGATTCACTACGCCGTCTTGAATGAGCACATGCATTTCGTGGTGGAGGCGAAGGACCGCAGGGCGCTGACGAGAGGCTTGCAGGGTCTGCTGATCAGGATCGCCAAGGCCCTGAACAAGTTGTGGCGCAGGAAGGGCAAGGTCTTCTTCGATCGCTACCACGATCGGATGCTGCCGTCGCCGCGTGAGGTGCGGACGGCACTGCGTTATGTGCTGCACAACGCCAAGAAGCATGCGGCCCAAGGCCGGAAGGTGCGCGTGCCGTGGCAGGTGGATCTGTTCAGTTCGGCGCCGTGGTTCGACGGATTCAGAGAGGAACTGCACTTGCGAGGAATGGATGTGGTGATTCGACCGACGGTCTTGGCGCGCACTTGGTTGTTGAGGGTGGGCTGGCGGCGTCACGGGCTGATCGGGGTGAATGAGTTGCCGGCAACTGGATGACTTGTTTCAGCATTAATGAAAAGGGAGCGACGGAAGGGATGCTGGGGTGTGTGGGTGGGGCAGGCGTGCGAGGTCGATATCATCGCGACATCATGGAACTTGTCCTATTGCGTCATGGTCAAAGTGCGTGGAATCTCGAGAATCGCTTCACCGGATGGGTGGATGTTGATTTGTCCGAACAAGGGCTGCGTGAAGCGGCTCGTGCAGGAGAATTGCTCAAGCAGGGCGGATTCACATTTGATTCTGCCTACACCTCGCGCCTTAAGCGCGCTATTCGCACGCTTTGGATCACCATGGACACGCTGGACCTGTTGTGGGTCCCGGTGTCGCGCGAGTGGGTGCTCAACGAACGCCACTATGGTGCGCTGCAAGGCCTGAACAAAGCGGAATCTGTAAAGGCCCACGGCGAGGAGCAGGTGCTGGCCTGGCGCCGCAGTTTTGCAACGCCGCCGCCACCACTGAGCATTGACAACCCGTCCCACCCGCGCTTCGACCCGCGCTACGCCGACGTGCCCGCGGCCAAGTTGCCGTGCACGGAATCGCTCAAGGAAACCTGCGAGCGGGTGATTCCGTTTTATGAATCTGTGATCGTGCCGCAGCTGAAGGCTGGCCGCAAACTCATCATTGCCGCGCACGGCAATTCGCTGCGCGCGCTTGTGAAGCACCTCGATGGAATGGGCGAGGCGGAGATCGCCAAACTCAACATCCCCACGGGATTCCCTTTGGTCTACACGTTGGACACTGCGCTGAAAGCTACCGGGCGTCGCTATCTTGGCGACGAAGCCGCAGTGTGTGCCGCCATCGACGGAGTAGCTGCCCAAACCAAGCAGCGTTGAATTCAGCCCGCACGCGTGACCCCAAACAGACAAGGCCATGACCGCACTGGGCCGTCTCGTCACAGCATTAGTGCCGAATGAGCTTTTCGAAGGTCTCGACTCGCAAGTTGGTGAAGTTGGACCAAGGCGGGGCCGGTGGCACGCGGCGCCACGCGGCGGCTTGATTTTGCACTAATTCAGGGGGGGGAGGGGCGAGGGAGGCGGCGATGGAAAAAAATGCGTCGCGGCGGAGTTTGTTGACGCCACGAAGGTTGAGTGGGCTGACGAGGATCATGCGGTGGGCATCGCCGGCGGCGTGGAGGATGGCGTCGGCGCTGGGAGCTTGCCAATAGAGCTCGGCCACTTTGTTGGGCGCCCCCTGAGCAAGGCAGTGCACTTGCGTGGCGATGCCCCAACCTGCGGCCAGCACGCGCGTGTTTGGCCCTTCGGCGGCGGCGAGTTCCGCAAAGCGCGTGAATTCGGGATTGAATCCAGCGCCCGATGCCACGGGCGTGTCCCGCAGCGCTTGCTGCGTTTCCCATAGCGTCGGCACGCGAACCAGCACGCACGCACAGCACAGAACCCCCAGCGCCGTGCGCAAGCGCGGCGATGGTGTGTTCGGATTTGCCGAGGAGGAATCTTGAATTCGCACAGGTCCAGCGCGCAAGCGCGGCGATGGAGTTTTTGGGTGCGGAGCGCACAAGGCTGCATCTTGAATTTGCAGTAAATGAGTTTTGGCGTGGGAAGGCGATGACAGGGCCAATGCGGTGGCCAGAGGAAGGAACGGCAACAACAGCAAGTGATGATGCTCCGTTGCTATTTCAGGCATGAGTGGCAACACCACCACGATGGCGAGCGCGCTGCCTGTCGCTGCGCGTAGCGCCGCGCTGCCACTGCGCCACGCCAGCACTATCAACATCACGAACAGCAGCGCAACAAGAGCCAGTTCTATTACTGGCCCCGCCGCGCCTCCCACCCCGTTGGACGCATCGCGCATGCCCAACATGTTGGCGCGCGCCAAGCCTCCGCTGCCCGTGGTGAGCATGTCGCCCATTTGCTGCAACCACAGCGCAATCGTGTACGGGTTCTCGCCGCTCACTTCGTGCAGCGAAAACAAACCCTGTCCGTGTGCCAACGACATCCCGTTGGCCAGCGCAATTGGTGCAGCGCCGATCAGTCCACCTGCTACGGCGCACAACGCGGCACCCCACGGCCGGGCTTGCTGCGCCAGCACCCAACACAACGGCGCAAGCATCAACGCATTGGGCAGTTTTTCCCAAGTGGCCAGGCCCAACAGCACTCCGGCCAGAACCCACGCACGCCGCGAGAGCGCTGCCCCCATCGGGCGACCGAATAGGACCCCGATCAATAGAACGCGCAATAAGAACGCCAGCGCTACCGGCCCGCGATCATGCCGCGCGCCGAGCAACAATGTGACATCAGTCAGCACCCACAGCATCAACAGCAGCATCGGCCAGACGCTCAAGCGGCGGCGCAGCAACCACGGCAACAACGCGACACCCAACGCGGCGAAAACTAATCCGAGCCAGCGCCAATTCAGCACACTAAATTCTGCACCGCTGCAGCGCATCCACAACCCGTAGATGGCGGTCTTCAGCGCTCCGCTGTAATGCATGGTGAATAGCGGTGCCGTGCCTACATGTGTCAACGAGAACAGCGAACTTTGCACACCCAGCCAACCGAACGCGCCGCACGCTTGATGCACTTCGTCGTATTCGAGCCCCGGCGCTTCCAACTGCGGTGACGCCAACCAGAGGAATACTGCGGCGCCGGCGAGAGCCAGCACGCACGCAGTGCGTGGGGACAGCGGCGCCGCGCCCGCTTCAACTGTTGGATCCAATGGCTGCGTCGCTTGCATCACTTCAGCGTTGCTCGCTGCCACGCGCGCGCTTGGCTGCGGCGATCAATTTCTCCAACCCAGCGATGGTGCGCTCTTGCGCCGTGCGCGCGCCGGGAAATGCGGGCTTGTTGGCGGCGGTGTACGCTTCGGCGCGGCGGTGTGTGAGCATGTCGTGCCCACGGCGCCTCGAGCGCGCGTCTTGCAGCGCAGCGATATCCACCGGGCCCACGACAATCTTCTCACCTGGCCCAGGATCGGCTTGCGCCATGATGCGTCCATCGAAATCCACAATCATGCTGCCACCCGGCCACGAGAACGGGGGGTAGTTGGCCAGCGAAGCGCCTTGATTGCAGGCCACGACACACGCCATATTCTCGATAGCACGGCAGCGGTTCACCACCGTCCACCAATCCATAGGCGCGCTGGCGCCCCACGGATCCATGTAGGCACTGATGCGCACCAACACTTCGGCGCCATTGAGCGCCAATTCGCGGGTGCTTTCAGGGAACAGCCAGTCGTAGCAAGTGGCGATGCCGATGCGGCCAATTTCGGTGTTTGCCACCGGGAACAGTGGGTCGGTGTAGCCATCCAAATCGTGCGGGCTGGCGCACACTTCCCAAGGAATCCATGGATGCACTTTGCGGTAGCGCATGCGCGCGCCGTCGGGCCCCAACAGCATGACCGTGTTGAACACGGCATCGGGCCAGCGTGCATCGCATTCGAGGAATGAACCGCTAACAATCCAGACCCCCAACGCGTGGGCCTTTTGCGCCAGCGCTTCTACATGCTGGTTTTCCGCAGGGATGGCGAGCTTCTCTGCGAGTTCTTCGGCAGTGAAATACACCGGCCCTGAAATGCAAAACTCTGGGAACACGATCAGCTTCACTGGAAAGAACGGTTCGTAGCCCGCGACCACATGGTCGCACTGCTGCAGCATCCACTCGACGGAAATCTCTGCACGCGTGCGCGGGTGCTTCTTGTCGGGCTGAATGGCGGCGGCGTGATAGCGAGCGAGGCTCATGGGCCGCGATGATAAACGGGCCGCCGCACGCCGATAGGCGTGCGGCGCTTGCGTGGCACGCGTGGCTTGGATCTGACGCACTGAAATTGCGCAAGATTACAGATCAGTTGGCGGACTTGAGCAGCGCGGCGAGAGCGGCAGTGTCGATGGTGGCGCCGACAGCGCCGGTGGCAGAGATGGTCACACTGCCCAATGCGGTGGGGGTGAACCCGGCGCCACGGCCACCGCCGCCACCCAGCATGCCCAGCAGCGTGAAGCTGCCCGGCGACACATTGCGGAACGTGATGCTGCTATCTGTGGCGCGCAGCGTGGCGCTGCCGCTGGCTTGGCCGAAGAGCGTGCGAGGGTCGTCTGATGTGGTGCCCTGCGGCACCAGCATCAAGCGCAAGGTGCGATCGCCTAGTTGCGTAGGCGGCTCGGCGAGGGGCATGGACACTGTCAGCCCAGGCGAGAGCGTGACCGCCAAAGGGAATACTGCTCTTTCAAACCGAGCGCGCGTGAAATCTGGTTTGCTGACGGTGACAGTGCATTCCACGCTCGAGCGCACAGGAAAAGACGCCCGGCCGAAACTGTCCGTAGTGCGGCTGCTGTCGCCGCCGCCGCGGCGGCGATTCTGCTCGTCGGCGTTTGTGGTCACTTGGACGCGCGCGCCGACGAGCGGAGCGCCCATGGGGTCGCGCACATCAACCAGCGCGAGACGCCAATCGAAACCCACCACGAGGTTCTGCAATTCAGGGGCGGCGGTGCGCTCTGCGCCAAGCACTTTCACATTCTCGAAGCTGCGCTCTTCAACATTATTCACACTGATGCGCACGGTCACATTGCCTTCGGGCAGCCCGCGCAAAAAAAAGCGGCCTTCAGCATCGGGGCGCGCACGCACCGAACGCAGTGCACTATTAGCGGTAGATGCTGCGATATCGATGGGCATGACTACGGTTGGGTCTGTCAAGCGCACGGTGCCCGTGAGCGTGCCAGTGCGCAGAAGACGCAGCACAACATCGGTGCTGCCTGCTGTGACGGTCATTGGTTCCGTCCGTGTGTCGCGGCCGCTGACATTCAGCACCACAGTCCCGCCTTCGGGTCGCGGGCCGTACAGCTTGAACACACCGTCCTTGCCGCTGTCCACGGAACCAATATTTGCATCGCCGAAGGCGCTTGCGCCTTCGCTTCGCCCACGCTGGTTGCCGCTCGGACCTTGCCCGAAGGTGCTTGCGCCAGCGCTTCGCCCACGCTGGTTGCCGCTCGGACCTTGTCCGAAGGCGCCTGCACCGCCGCCGCGTTCGCTCGCGGCCGCGCTCGAGACGGCGGTCGACTCGGTGGCGTGCACACTGATTCCGGCGACGCCGACATTCGCAGGGTCAACCACGCGCCCGCGCGCCAGCACCGCCAAGTTCGACAGCTTCACTACGCCGAGATCGCGTTCGCCGCCTTCTTTCAGTGCCGGGACTGGCACCGTCGCGAGAGCGGGCTCTTCGCCGCCGCCTCGCATGGCGCGCCATGATTGCGCACGTATCTCCAGCGTGCCACCTTCGGGGCTGACGCTGATGCGCGCACGGCCATCGATGTCCGTGACTTGCGGGCGCGCGCCGCCCGTCATCATGGAAGCGAAGCGGTCGCCACGGGCGCCGCGCCCGCGCGCGTTTCCCGCTGCGTTAGCAGTAGCGCCCCCATCCTGTTCGGTGTCGCTGCTGCGCAGCGTTGCATTGAACGCGAACCACGGGACCACCAATCCATCAGCATCGTGCAGCGTCACCATGACAGCCGCGCGCCGCATTCCCAACGGCACAGACGCGTCGTGGCGCGCAATGCCACTGGGCACAACGACGGTGCAGGTCTCTGTGCTGCGATCGCGTCCAGACGCCGTAATGTTGTAGGTCTGTCCGCTGCGCGCGCCGCCCACGAGGGCTTCGCCATCTTTGGCTGCGACGCGCACAGAGCCAGTGAACGGATTGTTCGGGCCACGCCCACCGCCGGCAGCTTCCATCTCAACGCGCAGGAATAGAGACGCATCTTCTTTCAGTGGCGCGCCGCTCTTGTCAACTAAATGCAGCACCAACAGCGCCGCGGGTAGCGTTTCGATGTGCGCCGTGGTGACGCCGCTGGCGGCCAGCACAAGCGGGTGCCCGATGGCGTCTTGGCCCACAAGATGCGCGCTGACTGCCACTTCGCCGTGCTCATACAAATCGCCATGGCGCGCGTCCAGTTCTAAGTGTGCCACTCCCGTCGAGGCATTGGTCCACGCTTCCGGCCCGCCAGTCGGGAACGGTGGCCCGACGCCGCCTCGGCCGCCACGCGCGTTGTTGTTGGCATCGGATTCTTGCAGGCTGACGCGAACGTGGCCTACGGGCGTTTGCGTTGAGTCCGTGACATGCACTTCAACAAACTTGATTGGCGCAAGGCGCACGACAGCCACGACACCGTCGGGCAGCGGTTCATCAGGCGCTTCGCCTTGGCGGAAATCCGTAACTCCGAGAGCATCCTTCGTGCGCGCTTGAATGGTCAGCGAACGCCGCGGCAGCGGTGAAATCGCCGCTCGCCCCTGCGCATCGGTCCTCAATCGCCGCAAGGGCCTGTCGCGCTCATCGTTGGCGAAGGGGCCGCGATTCTCGTTGGGGCGCAGCAGAGTGACTTCGGCATCGGCCACCGGCGCACCGGCTGCGTCACGCACCAGCACCACGCTGGGGGTTTGTTCGATCTCAGCGGGGTCGGCGCGGTCGCTGTTGGCGTCGAAAGCGCTGGTGGCGATGGGGTTGGAGTCGGGGAGTTGGATGCCGTTGGCGTCTGCCTCAGCCTCCGTTGGCAGCGAATGTGTTGAGCCTGACCCAGCGGCGGGGGCTTCGCCACCGTCGGCATCCAACAACCACCAAGCAGTTGCCAGAGCGGCTACCAGCGCGACGACGACCAACAACAAGCGAGAAGAACGGGGCTGCAGCATCGTTCTCTACAACGCGCGGGGACGAGATTTCATTCTGCGCGGGCGGGTGGGCGGCCACATTGCGTGATTCCTGTCAGGTCCATCAGAAAAACAGGCCCCGCACGGCCATTTCAACGCATGAGGGTACTGAAAGCAGTGCCTTTGCGGCGTGCGCCTCTCGCGGTGGGAGGAGCGGTGGGTTGATCCAGAGGAGGGATTCAGATGCGAAGAGCAATTGGGATTGCCGTGATGGCGCTACTGCTAGGCGGAGTGTCGTGGTTCTGCTTGGGCGGTGAGGCCGCGCAGCCCGCGGCGCGGCCAGCAGTGGCGGAGGTGGCGACCGCAGTGGCGCCCGCGCCACCTGCGGGCGATGTGGTGGCGGAGCGCATGCACGCTGTGCCTTTCAAGGACAACGCGGTTGCG
>CAMDTN010000002.1 GCA_945907755.1 Singulisphaera sp. GP187
GTTTTCCCGCTCGAGATTCTTGAGCCGCTTGGCGTCCGGTGCCTTCATGCCGCCGTACTGCTGCTTCCAGCGGTAGTAGGTCTGCTCGCTGACTTCGAGCCGCTGCAAGATCTTGGCCAAGTCTTCGCCTTGGCCCGCGGCCAATTCAGCATCACGCAGCTTCTTGATGATCTCGTCCGGGCCGTGTCGTTTACGCTTCTTCAAGAGAGACTCCTTGCCCCTTCTGGGGCTAGTGACTCTCATAACTCATGGACCACTTTTCGGGGGTCAGGTCAGTGCCGCTTGGACCGCGCATCAGCCATCCGTGAGCGACACAGCAAGGGTGGCGCAGGCGGAGCGAGGGGCAGGGCCCTCGAAGTAGATGTGCACTTGGTAAGCGCCGGGAGGTAGCGCGGCGGGGAGAGCGAGGGTGGTCGTGAACGCGCCGTTGACATCGGCCAGCGCACTCGCAAGGGTTGGTGGGTTGGGGTTCTTGATTGTCGGCTTGGCCGTGAAGCGCGCGCTAAGCGTGCCAGCTTCAGGCGCAGTGCCGGTAATTTGCAAGTCTTGGCCACTGGCAGCAGTGCCTTTCAAAGCGATGTCCGCGAGTTCGGCGGGCACAGGCAAGCGCGTGGCTGGGTCGCCAAAGAGCGCATACAGCGCCGCGTGATCGCGCACCAAACGCGTTGCATCCACTGCTTGAGACAAGAAATTCCTTGCCAGTGCTCCCATGGGCCCGTGCGCTTCGTCGAACATGGCTTTCTTCGCTAGCAGCAGGCCTTCACCAAGGGTGCCGTCACGGAACAGCGCAGCAGGAATGGCCATGCCTAACAGCGCATTGGGGAACGGATGCGACACGCGCGTGGAAGCGATCACTGCCACAGGGCCATCTGCACCCAGCAACAACTGCTCGGCCAGACAGTCGGATTCGGGCACATCGAATTCGCCAGCAGAACATGCCAGCAACAACATCGCCGGCGTGCGGCCGCCGAGGCGCAGCGCGCCCGCTTCTTGAGATTGCAGCATGCGCACAGAACCTCTGTCGGTTCGCCGCGGTGCCAGCGCATCACGCCCAGCATGTCCGGCATAAGCAAAAACGAGAGCGCCTGCGTCCAAGCGTTCGGCCAAGGCAACACCCAATGCCACATTGTCCATGTCGCCGCCGGCATCCAGCACCGACAGCGCAAAGCGTGCGGGCACTGCTTTGGTGAGCACACTTGTGGCCACGATCTTCAACGCAGCATCGGCGGCGGGACTGAAGCCAGGCACGCCAGAGAAGAAGGCGAGTTGCCCGCGCCACGCACCAGTCACAGGTGCCGTTTCAAGTTTGATGATGCGCGCGATGAGATCTCGTAGTGCTTCCGGCGTGCGCGCAGGAATGCGTCCAACGGCGACTTCGGGTAGGCCATCGGCATCGAGGTCGCCCAACAACGGATCTGCTGCGGTGGCACCGTTGTAGAGCGTTGGCACCTGCAAGGCGGGAATCGTCTCGCGCTCGGAAATGCCAGTGACATCACGGTCGGCGTCGCCCAAGAGCAACAAAAACCGTGGCGGCTTGCCCGTTTGCTGCGCCAAGCGTTGCAGCAACAAGCGCGGAGCGTCGGCGTTGGGCTGGCCTGCGCACAAGCCGTCGTAAAGCGCACGCGCCTCCAGCACGAGGGTCTTCAAACCTTGCGAAGCGCGGTGCAGTGCCAGCACATCAGCGTGCACGCGGAAGCGCGCCGCGGTGACGCAAACCCAATCCACAGGTTCTGTCGGCAGCAGTTTGGCCAAGTCGATGAGCGGGGCCACATTCAGCGGCGCCTTCAAGCTGCGCATATTGGCGGCCGCTAAAGTCAGCGCCGTGCCCGCGGGGATTGCTACTTGTTGGTCGGCGCACAGTTGCTGGCGCGTCGCGTCGTAGAGCTTCCAATGATTGCGGCCACGCTGGCGAACTTCAACGACCCGCGCCGCAGGGCGCGGTGCCAAGTGGTAGACGAGTTGTTCTTCGGGGTTGCCGGGGCCGTAGAGCAGCGCGGTGGTTTCGAGAGTGGCTGCGGTGACCAGCACAAAGCAACGTTCTGAACCGCCCAATTCGTTGCCGGGTTCGGCATAGCGCGCTTGCTCGGAAACATTCTGCACCGCGATGGAGTTGCGGCTGCGCACCACGCCGCGCTCTAAGCGCAGTTGCAATTCGCGCGCGCCAGGGGCGCTCCATTCCAAGCGGCCTGCTTCCACGCCGTTCACCAACACGCACAACTGCTGTTTCAAACTGGTTATTGGAGGGCCCATCACGGTCAGCCGCAAGAATGCTGGTGCATCGGGCAGTGGCGGCGGATCCATCTCCACCACGAACGAGCATGTGGTGTCGGTGGCGCCAGCGTTGCCTTTGGCACGGGGGGCCATGGCCTTGCCGCGAACCCAGTGCTGCAGCGGTGCTGCCAAGTCGTTGCACGCAGCGTCGATGCTCTCAACAGCGGCGTACACCTGCGGCGCGCCAAGGGTGTGCAGCAGCACGGCCTCTTGAACGGGCACTAATCCGTCCGAAGGCGCGGTGGCGGCTTGGCCGAAGGTTGGCCCGTTAGTCTGCCAACCAAGCACAAACCGCAAGGCATTGCGCCCGAGTGCCGCCGGCGCGGGCGCGAAGAAGATGATGACATCGCCGCGGTCGAAGGTGCGGTCGCTCAGGCCTTCGAAGGCGAGCGCCACCTGCTTGCCATCCAAACTGAGGTTGATGCGTTCCGTGCGGATGCGCGCGGGGTCGCCGTGGGGGGCGAGTTCATCCCAGCCCACGGCGTGCATGCCTTCTTGCGTCGTGGTGACGCGCAGCGTGGGTGGCGCGCTTTGCGCCAATGCCGCGGGCACCAAGCTGAGGATTAATCCGACACAATGGAGCAGAATTGTAGAAATGCTGTGCATGAGGACTCCGGGAGGCCCAGTATAGATGCGCATACGGCGCAGCGCGAAACCCACACGGAATGACGGAAAGCCTAGTGGCAGCGCAGGAAGGGCTCAGTATCGGCGTGGCTCCGGCCGAAAGAGGGCTTGGGAATTACAAACCCTTGGTGCGCCTTTACCGGGAGCACTCGAAAATAACGCCCGCTCGACCGCTGGGAGAATATCTGTGAGATTCAAGCTCCAAACTGACTACGCACTCCGTGCGATCATGTTCATGTCCGCCAAGCAGGGCGGCAACAGCACCACCGACGAGATCGCTGCGTATTTCCAGATCTCCTCGGCCCATCTGGGTCGGGTGATTCGGCGTCTTCAGAACCTCGGCCTCGTTAAGGCTGTGCGTGGCCGCAAGGGCGGCGTTCGCATGGCGCGCGATCCGAAAAATCTGACCGTCGCTGAAGTCATCCAGACTTTAGAAAGCAATCCAACGCCGCTGCTGCGCGAATGCAACGCGACCGCAGAGCAAGACGGGTGCCGCCTCGAAGCGGTGCTGCGTCGCGGCCACGGACTGTTCTTGAACTACATGGGCCAAGTGAACTTCGGTGACCTTACCAAGGAAGGCATGCCGCCAGCCTCGGTGTACGCGCACAACAACCAGCTTGTTGATGGCGACGAAGTGGCCTTTCCGGATCCGGTGATGCCGCGTCTGCAACCAGCTCAAGTCTGAGCCTCAACATCCAACCTCATTTCGCTGGCCGTACTCTTCGGAGGGCGGTCGGCGTCGCTTTTGGGTCAGGCGTTCGGTTTGCGCAGCGCCAACATGCTGAGGGCCGTGATCACAACTGCGGCGCCTACTGCGGACAGCAGCGATGGCGTTTGCGCGAAGAAAACCCACGCGAACAGTAATCCGAACAGCGGGCCGGTCATGGTCACTGCTGTCGCGCGCGCGGCCTGTGCGCGGGCCAAACCAAGGGTCAACACGATCTGTCCGGCCAGACCAGTGAGCATGACGCTGGCGTAGCCGATGGTTTCAGTTCCCGTCGCAGGCAACAGGCTGGTGCCATCGGCAACGCACATCGCGGTTGAGCCAACCATGCTGATGGCGGGGAACCAAAACATGATGGTGATGGGGTGATCGCTGCGCGCCAAGTGCCGCACAGACATGTATGCAATGCCAGAGAGCAGCGAGCCGCTGAGCCCCAATGCGACGCCAGAATCCAGCGAGCCTTCAGCGCCAACGACGAGTGCGAGGCCCATGAATGCGATGGTCACTAGTGCCCAATGCGCGCGGCTAGCGAATTCGCCCATGAACAGCGGCGCGAGGAGTGCCACGAACAGTGGGTTGCTGTATTGCAACAACACGGCATTGCCGAGTTGCAGGTGCTGCACCGAAGCGAAATAGCAAGACAGGGCGAGGTAGCCGACAACGCCCCGCAGTAGCAGCGCGCGCCGATTGGTGCCAGTCAGGCGCACACCGCGGCGCCACGCTTCAGCACCCAACAACGCGCACATGCCTGCGCCACGCCAAAACACGATGACTTGCGGCGGCGCTTCTGGCAGGAGCAGCTTCACCAGCGCGGCCATCAGCGCGAAGCAGAAGGCCGAGGCCGCCATCAGCACGAGGCCGCTGCGTTCGAGCGGGTGGCTGTTGGAAGTGCCTAAGTGCGTCAGGCTTCGGCGCCTTCGTGGAACGCTGCGGGGCGCGGAATGGAAACGCCCACGATTTCAGCCTCGAAGGCCATGCGCCCATTCAACAGCCCTTGCACCGCGAAGCGCGAGAGGCGGCGGTTGAACACGAGGTCTTTGCACAGCATGTAGAAGCGCTGGCCGGGGCGGCCTTGTTGGCGGAAGCGCACTTTTTCGATGCCACCGAACCCGAAGATCATGTTGGGGTCGATGCCGAATTTTTCGTGGTAGCAGAACGAGCTGAGTTGCGCGGCGGCTTCGATCATCAGTGCACCAGGAAACAACGGCATCCCGGGCACATGCCCACGCACCCAGAACGCGTCGTCGCGCAGGTCGTGGTAGCCGATGGCATCCATGCTTGTCGTGTCGAAATGCACGATGGCGTCCAGCAATTCCATCTCGAAGCGGTGGGGATTGCGCTTGCGAATCTCAGCGGGGCCATAGACCACTTTGTTGAGATCAATCTGGGACAAATCGAAAAATGCTTCGGCGGCCATAGTTGCCTCGGGATCAGTGCACCGCTGAGGGTGCTGGAATATTTTGCAATGCACTTTGCAAGTGCGCTACGAGGTTTTCGCTGGCTTGGCGCAGCGCGTCGCCCAGTGCGGCGACGAGTTGGGCAGGCGCCGATCCCGTGGCCACAGCGCCGCCTTGAGTGCGTAGTGTCCACAAGACTTCGCGTCCGCCGCCGCGCAGCAGCGACGCTTCCAGCAACACGGCGCTGCGTAGGCCGCCTTCTTCAGCAGCGACTTCCTCAAGTTCGAAGCGCGTCACGCGCAAGCGCAAGGTGAGGTCGGTTTGGCCTTGCACCCCGGGCGGCAGAGCGAAGCGCACTTGGCCCGACGCGTTCAGCAATTCCACCACCCAATCCGCAACCATATCGCCCACGGGCGTGGCGAAGCGCGACCAATACAAATGATCGACGCGGCCGTCGCGGCGCACCAAGGTGAGCCCCGCGATGTGGTCTGCCACAGCAGGCGCAGCAACGCTGATGGTTGGCGCAGCAGCAGCGATGGCGGCAGGAGCTGGCAGCAACGGTGGGCGCAGCAGATAGTCCTGTTCTTGCTGCACGCTGGTGGCGCAGCCAACGCACAGCACAAGCAAGAGGGCGGCACATTTCATTTCGATGGCTCCGGAACGGCGATTTCCTGTGGTTTCTCACCAAAGAGCAGTGCGCGCGGGTTGTGGCGCAGCATGCGCAACAAGCCATCAAGCGTGGCGCTGGTGGCGCGCAAATCCGTCGCTAACGGCCCGAGTCCATTTTGGCCCAGGTCCTGCAATTCTGTTTGCGCGATGTCTGCCAGTGCACTGACACTTGCTTGCATTGCCGCCAGCTCCGCTACCGCTTCCTCCAGTGCAGGGCGAATATTGTTATCGGCCAAATACTTGCGCATCGCTGCGCCGCCAGCCGCCAGCTCGTCGTTGAACTGCTTCAGAGTCTTGCTGATGCCGTCGGAGATTTCTTCCAGCCGCCCGCTTTGCAAGTACTCGTCGAGGTGGCCGCTGATGCGATCGAAATTGTCGACGATGCGCAAGATGGATTGCTCGCGCCGTTCGAGAATGCGCGAGCCGCGCTCGCCCAAGTCTTGAAATGCCGTCATCATCCCGGTGGCCTTGCTGGTGATGGTGTCGAAGTTCTCAGAAGCGCGCGCGAGCGTGTCGTTGAAGTTGTCGATGGCGTCCCAGAGCTTCGCTTGCCGGTCCGGCGTCAAGAACTCGTTCAGCTTCAGCACCAAGTTGTCGATGTTCGCTACCAGCGATTCGCTGCTTTTCAGGATCTTGCTGAGGGTGGATGGGTCTGCCGGGATGGCCGAGCCCGGCGGCAACTTGGGCGACCCAGGACGCGTGCCCAAGAGCTCGATGTAGTAGGGCCCGAGGAAAGTGGCCGATGCAATACGCGCTTGAGTGGATTCGGTGATGGGCGTGTCGGGGTCGACTGCCAATGTCACAGTGATCCATTCCGCATTGGTTGGGTCCACCACGATGCGCCGAATGCTGCCGAAGCGCACGCCTTTGTAGCGGACGGGCGAGCCTTCATCGATGCCGATGATGGAGTCGGTGAACTGCAAGGTGTACTCCACCTTGTTGTCACCGAAGGGCAACCCCACAAATGCCGTGACCACCCCAATCACTAGGAGTATCCCAGCGCCGAGGAAAAATAGCGCCTGATGGCGTTCGCCTCTCTCCAGTTTCTTCACGCGCGCAGGATACTTCCCCGCGGCCCGCCGTGGAAGCGTGCCCCGCGCCTGAATGCAGCGGTTATCTTCTGGCCCATGAGCGGGCAGGCCACTTGTGAACGCAACGCCGAAGGCGTTTGGATTCTGCGCCCCGATCCTGCTGCGTTTTCAGAAGACCCAGGGGAGGCGCTGGCGCCCGCCGCTTTGCTGCCGGCCGATGCGCAAGGAAAGGCCATCATCGATCTGCGCGGCAGCGGCCCGTTGCAGACTCTTGGGGTGGCGGTGCTGCAACGCAGTGTTGCGGTGCTTCAAGCCCGTGGGCTGGACGTGCGCCTGCAAGCAGACCCCGAACAAGCGCGTATCTTGCGCGTGTACGGCGGTGGCGTGGCCGCGCCGCTCCAAGCCGAGCACCCTCAGGGGTTGGAGCGCATCCTGCAAGGTGTCATTTCGGTGCGCGAAGCCGCCCTCACTTCTGCGTGGTTGCTGCGCGGCACCCTCAAGCACGCGCTGGTTCAAACTTTGCGCCCCAGTCGCCGTGACGATGGGCGCATGTTGTCCAATGTGGTGCAAATCGGATTCGACGCCATCCCGTTGGTGGCATTGATCGGCTCCATGTTAGGGATCATCCTCGCGCTGCAATCCGCTCCGATCCTGCGCATGTGGGGCCAAGAGTTGCGCGTGGCCGACCTCGTGGGTTTGTCCATGTGCAAAGAGATCGGGCCGTTGCTGACAGCGGTGCTCATCGCCGGGCGCAGCGGCAGCGCGCTGGCCGCCGAAATCGGCACCATGAAGATGAACGAAGAACTGGATGCCATGACCGTCATGGGCTTGGATCCGGTGGCGCTGCTGGTGGCGCCGCGCATGCGCGCCATCTTGCTGGCTTTGCCGCTGGTCACCCTGATGGGCGACATGCTGGGCATCATGGGCGGGTTTTTTATCGGCACTACGGTGCTGGAAATAGCGCCAGGTCAGTACATCACGCAGACACTGGAGCAGGTGCCGCTGAACGATATTCTCGGTGGCCTGGTGAAATCGGCACTGTTCGGCGTGGTCATTATCACCGTCAGTGCGTGGCAGGGATTCGCCACATCCGGTGGCGCTAGCGGCGTCGGGCGCAGCGCCACGCGCTCGGTGGTGTATTCGATTCTGTGGATCATCATCGTGGACGCCGCCTACACTTCGGTGGACATCAGCTTGGACCTGTGAGCATGGCGAACGAGCAACCACAAGCAGCCATCCGCACCACTGGGCTCGCATGCGGCTACGACGGCAATGTCGTGCTGCAAGATGTGAACATAGAGGTGCCGCGCGGACGCATCACCTGCGTGCTTGGTGGCAGCGGCTGCGGTAAATCCACGCTGCTGAAAACGTTGTTGCTGTTGGAAGCGCCTCTGGCGGGTTCGGTTTGGTTTGAGGATGTTGAATTGGCCTGTTGCGATTGTGCGCGTTTGCAAACGCTGCGACAGAGCGTGGGCGTGCTCTTCCAAGGCGCGGCGTTATTCAACAGTCTCACTCTGTTGGAGAATGTGGCCTTTCCGCTGCTCGAACTGACCGAGTTGGATGAAGAGATCGCACTGGAAACAGCGCGCCTGAAACTTGGGCTGGTGGGGCTTGGGCCGTATGCGCAGTTCTTGCCCGCGGAAGTCAGCGGTGGCATGCGCAAACGCTGCGGCATCGCGCGAGCGTTGGTGCGCGACCCCGCGGTTCTCTTTCTGGACGAACCCGGCGCGGGCTTAGATCCGATCACTTCAGCCGCGCTGGATCGAATGATTGTTGGCATCCGCGACAGCTTGGGCACCACCATGGTGGTGGTGACGCACGAGCTCACCAGCATTCGCGCCATCGCGGACCACTGCATCATGTTGGTCGACGGGCGCGTCGCGGCCCAAGGCACGGTGGCACAAGTTCTGGCCAGCGGCGCCAAAGGTGTGCGCGAGTTTTTCGAACGCATTCCGCCCGACGAACCGCAGCGCTCTGATGGCCTCGCTGCGCTGCTGCTGCCTTAGCGGGCGGCTGGGGAAATGATGGCGTGGTAGCGGCCCGGTTGGAGGTCGCCCACTTCTGTGATGCTGCCGCCGGGCCAAGTCACGCGCAAACTCGCGGGCCCTTTGGCGTTGCCGAGGCCGAAGTGCAAGCGCGGGTCGGAAGTGGACAAGAAGCCGCCACCCCAAGTGCGTTGGCGCACGCGCACCACGCCTGTGGAATCCGTCAGGGTCAGCAGTGTGCCGATGGCTTCGCGGTTGCCGCCGGGCCCAGTGAGTGCGAAGCCAATCCATGCGCCATCAGAGCGCGTGTCGTTGCGCACCAAAGTGACGCGCTCATCCATTTCGGTGATGAGCAGATCGTGGTCGCCGTCGTCGTCGAAATCTGCCGCCAACAATCCTCGGCTGCACGAGCGCTTCAAGAACGCGTCGCCGGGCGGGGATTGGCGTTCAGCAAACTGCGTCATGCCGCGGGGCCCGATGGCACCCATGTTCTCGAACACCTGATTCTCTTGGGCGTAAGTAGTGCCCACATCGGCGCCATCAACTTGCGGATAAACATGCCCCGAAACCACCACGATGTCTTCATCGCCGTCGCGGTCTAAATCCAACAGGCGCGTGCCCCATGAGAGTTTGGAGTAGCTCGGCGTGCCCAATTTCATGGCGAAGGTGGTGTCGCTGAAAAACAAGCGCCCATCGGCCGTGCGGCTGCCACGGCGCATGGTGTTGGTGTCGTGGCTGAAGTTGGTGACGAAAAAATCGAAGCGTCCGTCGTTGTCGACATCGCCGGCATCAACACCCATGCCGGATTGCGCGCGCCCATCTTCGTTGCGGTCGGCAGCGCACTCCAGCGCGCATTCGGTGAAATGCCCGCCTTCATTCAGGAACAAGAAGTTGGCCGCAGAATCGTTGATGACAAGGAGGTCTGTGTCGGCGTCGCCATCGAAGTCCGCCGCAAGTGTGCCCAACGCGTAGCTGGGGGGTGCGGTGAAGCCGCGTGCTTCGGTGGCTTCGACCAGAACACCATCACGGTTTTCATAGAAGTGATCTGGTGCTGGCGTGGTGCCTAGTGGCCCGCAGGAAACAGCGAGCCCACGCCACGAGCACGGCTTACCGCCGTTGGGCGGTTTGGCGGGGTTGTAGTCCACATAATTGCCCACATACAAATCGAGATCGTTGTCGCCGTCAGCGTCGAAAAACGCGGCGGCGGTGGAGGGCCCGGTGTCGGCACCGCCCCAACGCGCACTGGCATCGACAAACTTGCCGTTGCCTTGGTTCTCGAACCAAATGTTGGCGCCACCAAACACCGTTAGATACAGGTCGCGGTCGCCATCCGCATCAAAATCCACGGCCCACGCACCATGGCACCATGCATTGGTGTTGCAGCCCGCCGCGATAGTGACATCACTGAAACGGAAACCACCATCGTTGCGGTACAGCCGTGAGCCTACGGGGGAGTGTGGGCTCTGGCCCGGCAGCACATTGCCATTAGCAAGGTACAGATCTAAGTCGCCGTCGTTGTCGTAGTCCAGCGCTGCGGCCCCTTGGCCAATGTTTTCAGGGATCGCCAATTTATTTTTCGCGCCCGACACAGTCACCAATTGCAAGCCGCTGGCTTCAGGTGGGATTTCAGTGAACAAGAGTTGCGCGTGTGCAGCTTGCTGCGGCGCGGCGGACTCTGCGGCGCTCGCTGGAATCTGTGCAGTTGGTGCCGCCGCTTTGGGCAGCGCAGCTTCGTCGCTGCAAGCTGCGATGCAACACAGCAGCACCAGCCAGCGCTTCATTTGCCCACGAACGCGCACTTACCGCCGGTGATGCGGGCAAGGCCAGTCATTAGCGTCGCGAGGCCCTGTTCCTCTTCCATGCCGATGGCGTTCACCACCATCTTGGCGGTCTTATTCCACTTCTCCACCTCTTCGAGGATGGTTGGAATGTCGGTGACTTGACCTTCTGTGGGCGCGCCGTCGGACAAGAAGAAGCAGGTGTCCCAACCGGGTTTGGGCCCGCTGGGTTGGCCTCCGCCCGTGGTGCCGCCCAGTGCTGCAATTGTGCGCTTTTGGACAAGCCCATAAGCCACGCGCAACGCAGCGTAGGTGTTGGTGCGGCCCGTCATGGTGCCGTCGCTGGACAGTTGCCCCGGTGGGCGAGATTTCTGCCCTTGGATCCAACGAATGGCCAACTGCACCGTGCCTGGGTTTGCGGTCACAGCATCGGGCTGCCACACGCGCACATCGGATTCGAAAGCCACAATGTTGAACTTGGTACCCACATCGAGACTGCGCAGACATGCGGCCAATTCTTCGCGAGCCACTGCCAACTTTGCTGTGCCGCCGCTGTGCACATCGTTGCCAGCGCGGTTCTTACCGGCCTTCAACAGAATGTGCGTTTCCATGGACGACGACACATCGATGACAAAGATGATGTGTTTGCTAGGCGTGGGGATGCCGTGGTACTCGGGCACCTTGCGGCCATAACCATCCTTCGCAGCCTTGACGGCTTCGGCCTTCAGATTCTTGGGTGGCGGCGGCGTCCAAGTGGTTTGGATGCGCTCCCACCAGTCTTTCCACTTCACTGAATCAAACTCGAAGTCTTGATCGGTGGTGGCTTGCAACACGCGTTTGCATTCAAACTGCGGGCGGCCTTCAGACTTGCCCAAGTAGTCGATCAAGAAGGGCACTGATTCTTTGGTGCGCCCGGCACCCAGTGCATTCACTGCGGCGAGTTGCAGGCGCCAGTTGGATGAATCCAACAGCGGAGCAAGGGCCGCTACAACTTCGGTGCCCGCTGCCAGCACGCTCAGTGCGTCGGCGGCAGCAATGGCCACGTCGCTGGATTTATCGGCGAGTGCCTTGCACAAGGCAGGGATGGACTCTTTGTGCCCTAGTTGGCTCAAGGTTTCAGCACAAGCGCTGCGGACATCAGCGTCGCGGTCCAAGCCCAGCATGGCGATGATGCGGCTATACGGAAATTCGCTCCAGCTTTTCTGGCCAGCGAGGCCCAACACGATGCCGGCGCGCACAGTGCCTTTGGTGTGTTGCAAGGCGGCCAGCAACGCGTTGCGGGCTTCGGCAGATTCATATTTCGCGACGGTGCGCACTGCGCGGTCGGACACGCGCGAATCGCCATCCAACAGCCCCTTGCTGATGAGCAGATTGACCGAATCCGCCGTCTGCGAGCGCCCGAGGCGTTCGACTTGCTCGGCGCGGACCATGGCTTCAGGGTCGCCGATGTATTGGCGGAACTCCGTCAGGATGGGGTCGTCAGGTTTTTTCACCTGGGCGCACAACGCGGCAGCTACGCCGAACACAAACAACATTGCGGTGAGGTTGCGCATTATTTTGTCGCGTAATTCTTCAGCACCCAAGCGCGCCAATTCTCGTGGAAGGCAGCCATGGAAATGCCGTAGGCCTCGTCCAGCGCGGCCTTGGTGTCGTTCTTGCGCTTCATCACAGCGAAGAAGGTCTTGAATTTCTCCGGCTCGCTCTTGATCAGGTAATCCACAAACGCCCAGCCGTGGGCGCGGTCGCGATAGGTGAGCCGATCCAAGTCGCGCGTGGTCACTGCAGCGAAATTGTCCTCATCACGCCCAAAAACCTCGCCGTACATCTTCTTTTTCCAATCGGCGTCCATCCACGAATCTTTGGCTTGCACTTCTTGGAAGCAATAGGTGCGCTGCTTGCCGGATTGTTCGCGTTCGAACCAGTGGGCCATGCCTTCGTCCAACCACGGCGCCAACTTCATTTGGAAGGCGATGGATGACTGCACCAACAAGTGCGCTGCGTTGTGCGTGGTGTGACCGTGATAACCCTCGTCGCTGTCCATGCCGCCAATCGGATCAGGCCACTGCACCACTTGACCCGCCATTCCATAGAAGCGGAAAGTGCTGCGGCGTCCGCCTCCCATCTTCACCAAAGTCAGCTTGTTGTTCTCTTCGCCGCTATCGGTGAAGTAAACGGATTGCTTCTGCGCTGGCAGCGTGCCAGTGACTTTCTCAAACTTCGTAGCCACGTCTTCGCAGCGCTTGATAAACACATGCGAGGCTTTGTTGCGGCCCAGAGTTTCGTTGCCGATGCGCCAGCGCGGAATGGACCAGCGCGCCATGAAATGGTCGGTCTCCACATTCACAAACTGGATGGCACAGTCTTTGCCCCACTCGGATTGTGTGTCCACCCACTGGGCGCGCATGGCTTTCTCTGCTTCCAGCGTGGCAAAGGCATTGGCATCTTTGCAACTATGGCAGGGAATCTTCATGGTGCCGCGGCAGCAGGGAGCGCGGTAAACAACATCGCAGTGATGCGGCGTGGTCATGCCGCACATCTTCTTGGAGTCGTGGTCTTTGCCGGTGCAGGGCAACAGGCCGGTGGCTTTGCATGTGCCGCAGGAGAGTTTGGGGATGCCCTGCGCATGCAGCGGCGGTGCTGCCAACAGCAGCAGTGCAAGCAAGATCAAAGAGATGTGCAACCTAGCAAGCATGGTGGCTCCGTTGTTTACGGTGGCGAAAGGCCCAAACTCTTGAGCGCTTCGTCGACGAGTTGGTCGGAGGTGATGCCCGCCGCCTCGCCTTCGAAGTTCAAGATCAGACGGTGCCGCAAGGTTGGATGAGCGCAGGCGCTGAGGTCTGCGAGGTCGACATGGCCGCGGCCAGCGCGCAAGGCGATGACCTTCGCGCATAGAACCAATGCTTGGCCTGCGCGGGGCGACGCGCCGTAACGCACGAAACGGCGCACGCCTTCTGGGGCTTTGGCTTCGCGCGGGTGTGTCGCCAGCACCAATGCTGCGGTGAGATCGCGCAGTTGCGGAGCCACGATGACTTCGCGGGCCAAGGCGCGCATCTCCAGCAAGCGGGCTGCATCCAAGCAAGGCGTGATGCGCGCTGCGGCGCGGCCCGTGGTCAGATCGATGACCCGCGCCAAATCAGCGTGTTTGGGAAACGGCACCAGCACCTTCATCAAGAAGCGGTCGAGCTGCGCTTCGGGAAGGGGATAAGTGCCTTCCATCTCGATGGGGTTTTGCGTGGCCAGCACAAAGAATGGATCGGGCAGGGCGTGGCGGATGCCAGCCACAGTGACGCCGCCTTCTTGCATGGCTTCGAGCAGTGCCGACTGCGTCTTGGGCGTGGCGCGGTTGATTTCGTCGGCCAGCAAGATGTTGGTGAACACCGGGCCGCGCTGGAAACGGAAGGCGCGCTGCCCGCCTTCTTCCACCACGATGTTGGTGCCAGTGATATCCGCGGGCATCAAATCTGGTGTGAACTGCACTCTGGAGAACTGCAAATGCAGAGCGTCGGCCAGCGTGCGCACTAACAGCGTCTTGCCTAAGCCCGGTGCGCCCTCCAGCAACACATGCCCGCCCGCCACCAACGCCGTAACCACTTGGGCGACGACGGCGTCTTGGCCCAGCACCACGCTTTGCAACGCTTGGGTGAGCTCGTCAATACTGCGGCGGTAGTTGGCCACCTCAGATTCAATTTCAGCGAGTTGTCGGGACATAGGCGGGGGCAGGTGCGGTTAGGGCCATCAGGATAACGGATGGGCACCCTGTCCGATGAGGCTGCTTCGCAGCGCCCCGGCCAAGTAAAGCGAGCCGACCACAAGCAAGAGGCCCCCGGCGGATTGGGTTTGGGCGTGTCTCAAGGCATCTAAGGGGGCTGGCACTGTGTGGATTGCGGGGGTTCGCAGGCTGGCTTCAAGGGCTGCGGCCAGTTGTGCCGCAGGCAGAGCCCGCGGCCCCGGGATGGTGGTCGCGGTGATGCTCTGGCAGGCGCGTAGCGCTGCGAACACCGTTGCTGGGCCGCGCTCCGCGGTCAATCCCACCAGCGCATGCACCGGGCGGCCCGCAGCCAATCTCTGCGCTACTTGCAGCACTGCTTCGACGCTCTCTGCGGTGTGGGCGCCGTCCAGCAGGACCGGAGCGGTGTTAGCGCCCTCGCGCGGCGGAAACCATTCGGCCCGGGCGGGGAGTTTCGCGCTGCGCAGCGCGTTGCGCGCCGCATCAACATCGAACCGCTTTCCCAAGTGCGCGAGCATCAATGCGGCGCCCCCGATGGCTAACAGCGCATTCATGGCTTGGTGTTCCGAGCCCGCTTGCAATTCCACACCCTTCAACGCAATCCCAGCGGCCACGCCGTCGAAGCGCAGCCCCGGCGCGCCATCATCGAAGGTGAAATACTCGCAGCGCGAAACTCTGAAATGATCGCCAGCGTGCAGCAGTGGTGCCAGCAGCGCAGCGGCTGTGCCAGCAATGGTGCTGAAGCCGGCATCTGCGTTCGTCAGTCCTATCAGCACTGGCGTGGATGCCTTGATGATGCCCGCCTTCTCCGCCGCCACCTGCGCGCGGGTGCTGCCTAAAAGTTGCGTGTGGTCCAGACCAATGCTTGTGATCACCGCTGCCACAGGCCGCACCACATTGGTGGCGTCCAAGCGTCCGCCTAGTCCCACTTCCAGCACCGAGCAATCGGCGTGCAGCGCGTGCAAGAAGCCCATGGCTGTGGTGGCTTCAAAAAATGTTGGCAGCAATTCTGGCTGCTGCGTGCGCACCGCTTCCACCGGCCCGCGCAGTTGATCTGCCAGTGCCGCGAAGTCAGCGTCGCCAATATCGCTGCCATTCAGTTGCAGGCGCTCGTGCACGCGCTCCACATGGGGCGACAGATAACGGAACACTTTCACCCCGTGGGCTTGCAGAATCGCCGCCGCGTAGCAGGCCGTACTGCTCTTGCCTTTAGTGCCGGTGATATGCAGGCAGGGGCGCTGCATTTCTGGATTCCCCAAAGCACGCAGCAGATGCTGGATGCGCTGCAGGCCAAAGCACCCTGCGCCTGCTGGCGCAGAGTTCTTGGCGGGCTTCAACTGTTCCCAATCGGTGAAAGTGCCAAGCCACGCCATGGCCGCAGCAAAGCTGCGCTGCGTTTCGTCGTTGCTGTCCGCGGTGCTCACCCGCGCAGCTTAGACCGTTGCGGCGGACAATCACGGAGGCCCTTAGCCGCTTGCACCTCGATGCAAGAGTGAATCTCGTCGCAGAGGCACCGTGGGCAGCAATCCAGTGTAGGCTTCCGAAACGCGCCGGAGGCGCACGTGCGCATGGAGCGGTGGATGGTGCTGCGACTTGTGTTTCTTGCATTGGCCCTTGGCGCAGGCTGGTGGGCGCTGGGGCAGCGCGCCGTCACGGAACAAGGTGCCGTAGTTGCAGGCGCCAACGGAACTGCTGCGGCGAGCAAATCGGTTGCGGTGATTCCATGGGACCCCCAGCGCCGCAACATCGAGCAATTGTTGTTCTCGCGCTCGGATGAAGCGGTGTTGCGCGGCCTCGTGTTTCTTGGATCTATTGCCGCCGAGCGGCCTCACGCGCATTTCGCAATGGACCCGGAACCCGCGGGGCGCTGGCGCTCCATCGAGGCAGCAGAACTGCGCAACAGCGGCACCGCGTTGATGGGGCAACCGGTTGTGCTGTATGGCCGCGTGACGCGCTTTGCACAAGAAGGCAGCGGCCCCACGAGCGAGGTGACCTGCTTGCAACAGTTGGAAGTGGAATGCGCCGACGGCAGCGTGTTGGTGCGCTTCAGCGGCCTCGATGAGGCGCTGCTGCCGCTGGGCACGCGAGTGCGCATCGAAGCCATTGCTGCTGGCGTGACGGTGCGCGGCACGCAGGTGGCATTACTCGCCGGTGTCACTGCTGCGATATCAGAACCCGTGCGCGTGCAACGCGGCGATGTCACAGCGCTGCGGCAGAAAGCGCGCGTGTGCGCCGAGCTGGCTCCTGAGCGAGCAGTCTTAGGCGACCCAGGTTTCTCAAACGCATTAGGGCACGCCCTGTGGGTGGGGCGCCAGCCGACTGCGCACCAAGCAGACGCTGCATGGCCGTCGGAAGTGCACGAGGGTGTGGTGATCTTCGATGAAGCGGCGCCGCTGCTTCATGGCCAAGACCCGCAGTCTCAGGTGCGCGGCGTGCGGCATCTCGTCATGGATGTTGACGGCGCAAGGGTGTCGGTGGTAATCGCGGATGCCCTTGTCGGGACTGAGAGCTGGGCAGGGCGCAACATTCGTGTGCGCGCTTTGCCCTGGCGCGAGCATGTTTGGCCGCAGGCAGGCGTTGGATCGGATGCGCACACGAGCATGGTGCCACTGCTGATAGCGCTGTCCGCCCCAGAATTAGCGGAGGGCGCGGCATGGGCCACGGCCGCGGTGCGCAGCGCCATTGGCGTTGTCAGCGTGCTCACCATTCTTGTGCTCGCTTGGTCGTGGTGGCGTGACCGTCGTTCGCAACGGTGTCACAATGCCGGCGCATGAATAGTCGTTTTGAAATTGTTGTCTCTGACGCCGCGCAGCGCACACAAGTGTTCGTCGGTGAGGGCATTTGTCCAGCGGACCTTGCCGGGCTGCCCCAAGCAAGCACCGTGCTGCCGCTTGTGGACGCAGGCGTCCCCAGTGCGCACGCGGTGCGCACAGCGGCCTTACTTTCGGCGTTGGGCCAACGCGTTCTGCCACCGTTGGCATTGCCGTTGGGCGAAGCGGCGAAATCCTTAGATGGTTTTGCAGCGCTAGCTGAAGCTGCGTTGAACAGTGGCATCGACCGCGACACCCGCGTGGTTGTTGTTGGCGGCGGCGCGACATTGGACTGCGGGCAATTCCTTGCGGCGGTGTTGCTGCGAGGTTTGGATTGCTGTGTGGTGCCTACGACGCTGCTGGCGCAGGTGGATGCAGGCGTCGGCGGAAAATGTGGGTTGGATGCAGGCCCACGCAAGAATCAGATTGGGGTGATTCGCCAACCAATCGCGCTGCTGCTGGATACAGGGTTCCTGAGCACGCTGCCGCGTGGCGAAGTTCTTTCGGGCCTCGCCGAGATGGCCAAAGTGGCGCTGCTTGCGGGCGGCGCGCTGCATGAAGCGATGCATGCTCATGCGCGCAGCGGCGCGGCGTTGCCCTCAAACGCGTTGTTGGCCACGTGCGTCGAATACAAGGTGCGCGTGGTGGAGCGAGATCCATTCGAGCGCGGTGAACGCATTCTGCTGAACGCGGGCCACACAGTAGGCCACGCGCTTGAAGCGGCGTCGTTGGAAGCTGGCGTCGTGTTGCCTCACGGGCTGTGTGTGGCGCTGGGTTTGCGCGCAGAAGCGCGTCATTTCGCAGAACAAGGCGCTGCTGCGGTGGAAGCGTTGTTAGATGCGCTGGGTTTACCGCGCAGGGTGCCGCAGGGTCTCGACTTGGAGCGCGCAGTGAGTTTCATCGTCGCGGACAAGAAGCGCCGCGGTGCGCAGATGCGCGTGCCGGTGATCGATGCGCCGGGACAAGTGCGCGTGATGGAATGTGCAGTGAATGACTGCGTGAACGCGCTGCGCACACTCGCTGCTGATTGACGCGCCACAGTGCGTGACGATTACTCGCGCAATTGGTGCTGTCTATGTTCGCGACGCCATACGGGCCATTTTCTCGGCGTAGCGTGACTTCTTGCTGTCTCAAGAAACAGCACTGTCGGAACGATAGACACTCGTGAAGCAGGCGGTGCGCTTCGCCCACGGCGATGGGCGGCGAGAACCGCAAGGGTCACTCAACCGAGAGAGAGGTAATCATCATGGGACTTCGTATTAACACCAACGTTTCTTCACTCACTGCGCAGCGCAACTTGTTGCGTGCGACTGAAGGTCTCAACCGCAACTTCGAGCATTTGTCCACGGGTAAGCGCATCGCGCGTGCCTCGGACGACGCTGCGGGCTTGGCCATCAGTTCGCGGTTGGGTGCGCAGATTCGCGGTGTGGATCAAGCTGTTCGCAACGCAAACGACGGTATCTCGCTCGTACAGACCGCTGAAGGCGCTCTGTCCGAAATCGCGTCCACCCTCGTGCGCATGCGCGAAATCTCGGTCCAGGCCAACAACGGCACCCTGTCTAGTGCGGACAAGGACAACCTGCAAGCGGAGTTCGTGCAGTTGCAGTCCTCCGTGGATCAGGTGGCCAACAGCACCAATTTCAACGGATTGAATCTGCTGAACACGAGCACAGCGGTCACCTTGCAGATCGGTGCTGGGACCACCGCCGGCGTGGACACCATGGGTGTCAGCATGGCGAACGTGACGGCGACCAGCTTGTCCATCAACCTCTTGGATGTTGGCAGCACGGGCGACGCTTCGGCGGCCATCGTGGCCCTCGACACGGCGCTCGACACCGTCACATCTTCGCGTGGTGATTTCGGCGCGGTGCAAAACCGCTTGAGCTCGGCCATCGCCGCCATGCAAGTGCGCAGCGAAAACCTGTCTAGCGCCCAGAGCCGCATCATGGATGTGGATGTGGCGTATGAGACGGCCAACATGACCAAGAACAACATTCTGCAACAGGCGGCAATCTCCGTCCTCGCGCAGGCAAACCAACAGCCGTCGGCGGCCCTAAGCCTCCTCGGCTGATGTAGCAACCGAAAACAGCGGCCCGCGACCTCAAGCGCTGGGCCCTGCGTCAAGAGAGTGGTGATCTGGGGCCGGAGTCCGTTCTGAGCGGACTTCGGCCCGTTCCTTTTTTCGTGGGCATTGCGCGATTCCTAAATGGGTGTGTCAGGTGGAGCGCGCGGCGGCTCTATGGGAGTGAACCTCGGTCGCAGGAGCGCCGGGCTTCACACCATGCCCTACTTTCACTTGCTCGCGTTCACTCTCCTTAGTGCCGTAGCTTTGGCCCAACCAGCGTTGCAGCGCCCGCAATTCATGTTGCAAGGGCTGCAATTCGGGCACGGTGTGCCGGGGGCGCCGCTGCAAATCCTCGCGCAACTTGCTGGCCTTCCGCTGGGACTGCGTGCCGATTTGCAAGGACGCTGCGTCGTTCGCGATGGAGCCGCGCCGCGCTTGTGGCTTTGGGACGCGACAGGTTTGAATGCGGTGGCGCTCGCCACAGCCGCGACCGACGCGGTTCCTGATGGCGCCGGAGGTGCGTGGGCGTTGGCTCCCGATGCGGTTGGTGGCGGTGTGTGGCATGTCGGCCCCGATGGCGCGAGCACGCAGCGCGTGGCGTTCACCGAAACGCCGCTGCGGTTGGCGCTGGTCGGCACGCAGCACGCATTGCTGCTGGTGCGCGACTCCACTGCGCAGTTCCTGATGGTGGTGCACGACCTGCGAAGCGGGACACGGCGAGCACAGCGCCTTCTGCCTGCTGCGCCGAATGACTTGCACTTTGACGATGAAGGGCGCGTGCTGCTGGCGGGTCAGGCGAGTGGGCGCGTGCTGCACTTGAACGCGCTCACGCTGCGCACCGAGCACTACACGGAAGTGCCCCAAGGAACGGTCGAATGTGCGGCGCTCGCGGGCCGCGGGCTGGTGGGCGTAGTGCAGCCGGGCTTTGTGCTGTGGAGCGCGTCGCCGTTGCATGCGGTGCAAATGATTCCACTGGGTTGGTCGGTGCGCTTCGAGGCTTTGACCAGCGGCGGCGTTGTGGCGTGGGTGCCAGCAACTGGCGAGGCATATCGATTCGAACCGAATGTCGGCCTCGCGTGGCAAGGCCCAGCAGCGGCTGGGTTATTTATCAGTGATGGATCTGGTTTGCGCCACGGACGAGGCGCAGCGTTGCACAGCGACAGCGATGGCGACGGCTTCAGTAGCGCAGCAGAATTGGCGGAACTCACCGATCCAGGCGACGCAATATCTGTGCCATTGCAGTTGGTGCAAGCGGGGCCGTTGCTGATCATCAGCGCGCCTCGGCACCCGTGCGCACTTTGGTGGCTGCAAGTGTGTGGCGCGGTGGCGCCGCCGCTCAATCTGCTCGATCCTCCAGCATGGATGTCGGGAGTCTTCGGAAGTTCCGACCCAACCGGTCAAGGCTATTGCCTGTTGTTTGCTCCGCTGCCGACGGGCGCGGCGCTTGCCCCTGTGCTGCTGGATCTGTCAACCAACCAAGTGTTGAGTGCCCCCGCGATGGCCATGCTGTCATGGTGAGCGCCGAACGCATGCAGGCATTGCTGTGTTGGCAGGCCGCCAACGGCACCGCGGTGGATTTGGCCGAACTCGAGCGCAAACGCGGGCGCCCGCTGGAGTGGCTGCTGCAAACGGAGTGCGCGGGGCCAGCGCGACTGCTGGATGCTCGCAGCAGTGAAGCGGCAGCGTGGGCTGTGGCCACGCAAGAGCGTTGCGCAGAGTTGGGCATCACCATCATGGCGGGGGAAGATGCGCCGGTGCTAGCACGGCTGCCGATCCCGCCGCTTTTGCTGTATGTGCGTGGCGACATGCAAGCCGGAGCCAGCTTGGGTGTTGTCGGATCGCGCACAGCTTCGGCCTATGGGCTGCGCACCACCGAGCGCATTTGCTCGGAACTTGCTGCGGGGGGAATCACCATTGTGTCTGGCTTGGCGCGCGGCATTGATGCTGCGGCGCACCGTGCGGCACTCGAAGCAGGAGGGCGCACTGTTGCGGTTCTTGGCTGCGGTTTGGACATCGCCTATCCGAGAGAACATCGCAGCCTGATGGAGGAGATCGCGAACAACGGTGGGCTGCTGAGCGAGTGGCCACCGGGGGTTCCGCCGCTGCCGCATCATTTCCCGCAGCGCAACCGCCTGCTGGTGGCGCTGTCTTCGGCCTTGCTGGTGGTCGAAGCGCGCATTCGCAGTGGCACTTTCACTTCGGTTCGCTGGGCAGCAGACCTAGGTTGCCAAGTGTTGGTGGTGCCTGGGCCGGTGGACGCGCCCCTGGCCGAAGGGGCCTTGCAATTGCTGCGCGAAGGGGCCACGCCTGTTGGCAATGCCGCGCATGTGTTGGAAGCGCTGGGGATTACAACGGCGGAGCAAACGGCTGCGCCCGGGTTGGCCCGCGGGCTCTCGCCCGCACAGAGCACCATGCTGAGCGCTCAGGAAACCCGCGTGTTGGCGCTCTTGGGCGCGGAGTGCCTCGACTTGGACGAAATCGTGCGCGGCTTGGCGGAGGCACCAGGCAGTTTGCTAGCCACGCTCATGAGCATGGAATTGCGGGGGCTGGTTGCGCGGGATGATTCCTTTGCGTGGCGCGCGCTGCGCTTACCAGAGCGGGCCGTTACTGATGGCGAAGTCGAGCACCCAGTGCAGGACCAAGGTGACGCCGACGAACACGACCACTCCTGTGATGAAGTGGCGCAGCCCATGGCGCAAGGCAACGCGCACGCTGTCGCGCCCGGGGATTGCAGCGACGAGGTTCACCACCAAGAAGAGCGGAAGGAAGAGCAAGAAGGCTTCGAGGAGGCTCATGGTTTCTGAGCATTCCCGGTGCTGACGGTTGGCATGGGTCGAGCGAGGTCGTAGACATCGCACAGCGCCAAGATGTTCAGCAAGCAGGCAGCACCGGTGTACAGCGTGCCGGTGGCGTAGACAGTGTCTTCCACCGGAATGCGCACTCCCTGCGTGGTCACCGCGGTGATGAGCGTCAGCAGCCCGCCGGGAATCTGTGCCAACCCCCAGACAGGGTGACGATCGAAGGGTGACACCGTGGCGAAGCTGCCGAGGCACAAGCCAGCGATGAACGTGGGAATGAGCAGTGCTGCGAAACACAGGGCGCGGTCACGGCGGCCCACCACGAGATGCCCGAGGCCTGGCACCAGCCACGCGAGCAACAGCGCCTTGCGCTGCAACGGCGACGAACTGACGACTAACCACAGCAACGCCGCAGCGACGGCGAAGGGCGCGAGTTGCAGCACAATGGGGCCGAGCATGGGCGCAAGTCTTAGCAGGGTGCTGTTGCGTCGGGAAGTGCGCACGCCGTTCGGGCTCTCGCCATAGCGCCGCGCCGGCAGCCATCAGCGCTGCGTGTGGACGCGCATCCGGCCGGTTGGTAGCTTCGCGCCGGTGCCACTTGGTGCCACCTAACGCTTGAATCACCGCACAGTCTTACGTGTTCGCTACGGAGAAACCGACAAAGCCGGTGTGGCTTGGCACGGCAGCTATGTGGCTTGGTATGAAGTTGGGCGCTGCGAGTTCTTGCGCGACAGCGGCATCAGCTATGCCGCCTTTGAAAGCGAACAGAAATTGTTTCTGACCGTGGTAGGCATGGACCTGCGCTTCATGAAGCCTGCTCGCAGCGATGATGTCTTAGTGGTGGAAACGGCGGTGACGGTTTTAGACCGCGCCAGTGCACGCTTCAGCCAACGCATTTTTCACCAGGGCGCCACAGAACCCGCGTCCAGCGCTGTCGTGCGGGTGGCGTGCGTTGATTTGAACGGCCGCGTGGCCGCGTTGCCACCAGTTTTGCGCGCCGCACTGGCTCGGGTGCTGCAAGGACCGAGTGCAACTGAAACCCAAGGGAAGAGCCAGCGTGCGCCTGTCGTCGCCGCCGACGGTCAGTCTGTCCCATGATGGAGGTGTGTATGACGCGTTCCCTTTTGCTTGCTGCTTTGTTGTTGACTGCGTGTTCCACCACGAGCGCTGGTCCGGCACCTGAAGTCGTTGCGCCCGAAGTATCTGCGCCCGCAGCGGACATGCCGAGCGCAGAGGACCCGCGCGACCGCCGTCAACGCCTGTTGCGTTTGGAGCACGCCTGCGACCAGTGGTACGCGGCGTGGATGCAACAGGAGTTCTCGCGCATGGCCAGTTTAGAAATGTTGTTGCGCGAAGCGACGAGCAAGGATTTCGGTGCTGTGGTCATGGATTTGCGCAGCGGCAGCCCGCGCCACAAGCGAGTGATGGCAGCGGCGTTGGGCTTCTCGGCCCGCGCAGAAGCCGTACCCGCTTTGATGGGCGCGCTGGAAGAGCAGTACTACGAGATCGTGTTGCACTCGTTGTTGTCGCTGTATCACCTGTGCGACCCACGCGGTGGCGAGGCGGCGAAGGCCGCCATTGCGCAGATCGACCCTGAACGCATCGTGAGTTACTTGGCGCACCCGCGGCCCGAAGTGCGTTCCAATGCAGCGTTGGTGTTGTCGCGGCTGGTGGGGCCGACTACAGGAAAACCTGTGTTGCTCGCACTGATGGCGTTATCCGAAGACACAGAGCCACGCGTGCGCGTGCATGCCGTGGCGGCGCTTGCGGCGACGCGTGCACCCGAGATTTATCCGCAGTTAGTGAAGGCGCTCACGGATAGTTTCGAGCTTGTGCGCATTCGTGCGGCACTGGGCTTGGCGCGCTTGAACAACGCGGAAGCTGCGCCGTACCTCATCGACTTGTTGACGAAGAGCGGCGAAGCCGCGATGGTGAAGCAGGCTGTGGCCCGTGCGCTGAGCGTATTGCTGCGAGCACCGGGGGACTTTTCGCAAGACGCCGAGCACTGGCGCGCATTGCTGCGCGCGGCGAAGTAGTTGTCCCCTTAGCGGCGCGGCCGCGCGAGTGCGGCCAACGCATACAGCGCAGCGGCCAAAACCAGCACGCCGGTGAAGCCGATGGACATGGCAAGGATGATGGCAAGGATGCTCGCGGCCACGGAGGCCACGCCATTCACGCCCCAAGCCCACGGCACCAAGTCCGCACGCTGAGCTGCCAACAAGCGCAGACCGCTGGGCATGGGCATGCCCATGAAAAATGCAGCGGGAGCAATCAGCAGCAACGCCAAACAGCAACGCACTGGGTGTTCTGCGGGCAGCCACGCGTTGGTGGCCACGGGCAACACCAGCGCCAGCAGCAACGCCATCGCAGTCACGAGCAGCGGTGCGCGCAGCGTCAGACGCGCGGCGTCGAAGCGCCCGGAAACCAAGGCCCCAAGCCCCGAGAACAACAACATGCCGCCAATAACGATGGCCAGTGACCAAGTGGGATGCCCAAGGAACAACGACAGTTTCTGAGCCAAAGCGATCTCTAACAGCATGAAGCCGACGCCGAGGCACGAGAAGTAGACGATCGAGCGGGTGGAGCCTTCTACTGCGAGCGCGCGGCGGCGCAGAATCCACAACGGGCCCAGCACCAGCAGCGCGCCGACTACCAGCGACTGCACCAACAGGCCCAGCAACACCAACTGCCCGGTGGGGATCTCGCCCGTGTTTGCAAGCCAGGGATCGGCGCTGCCCAGACTCGTCTTGTGCATGCCGCGGCCCGCGGAGGAACCGTCGTCCATCCCGAACACGCGCATGAAGATCGTGCTCCAGCGGTGGTACAGGTAGAAGAATGGACTGTCGTCATCCACCGGCGTCACGTTGAAGGGATAGGCCGCAAAATAGGCTTGCTGTTTGCCATCGCGCACGGCGGCGGCGTAGGCGCTGAAGGGCGTGCCCAAGTCTTTAAACGGGTCGTGGTGCACGGATTGTCTGCCGTCGCCTCCTGCAACGATGGCGCGCACTGCGGCCATGCGCTCTTCAGGGATGGGATCGTTGCCGATCACCAAGATGCCCCACTGCCCAGAACGCAACACCACTGCATGACGGCCTGGGTCTTTGACGCCTTTGCGCTGCAGCGCATCCAGCGCCATCACATACAAGCGCAAGGTCTCGCGGTCTGGCTCGAAGAACAGGCGGATGATGGAGAAGTACCCGCCCGGGCTGAGGTGGGACAGGTACGCATCGAACGCTTCTGCGGTGTAGAGGTACGACTCGCTGGCCACATAGGCACCAGAATTGAGCGCGGCATAAGTGTCCACGCCTGTCATCTGAATCCAGTCGAATTTCTCTGGGTTGCGCGCCAACCACGCTCGGCCTTCGGCCTGCACCAGTTCAACGCCAGGCATGTTGGGAATGTCGCCAGTGAATTCGCGGTAGTGGTCTGTCAGCAACGACGCGGTGGAGGAATTGATCTCTAAGCCCACTGCGCGTTTCACTTTTTGCTGCGCAGCCAGAGCCAGTTCGCGCCCGCCACCGGCGCCGATCACCAAGAGCGACTGCAAGCCCGGCTTCATGATGTACGGCACCTGCGTTTCGCCTGCGGGCGGGTGCTGCTTGTCGTACAGGTAAGTTGGCGCGTCGCCGTCCTGGAAAATCATGCGCGTGTTGTCGGGATCATTCGGCGCAGGGCGGCTGACATCGATGCGGCACAGCGGGTTCCATAGCGTCAGTTCCACCTTGTGCCCGCGCTTCAAGTAGGGATTGATTTCCTTGCTGGCGACAAACTCTGGTTCCGGCAGCACCACGGCGCGCACGCTGTCGATGCCCGCGGTGGCAGCGATGGCCACGCTGGTGATGAGTGCCAACCAGGTCAATGAACCGCCTTGTGCGGCGAGCAAGCCCGCCACCACACCAAGGCCGGCAGTGGCTAACAACAGACCGTGGCCACTGAGCGGCCCCAGCAGCATCAAGAACAAGGCGCAGCCGATGCCGCTGCCCAGCAAGTTTGCAAAATAGGTGCGCGCCATGCCGACGCCTGCGTGGCGTAGCGCCACCACCACCGCCATTCCGCCGAAAAACAATGGCAGGCCCGCTACGAGGTAGAGGCCGAACAGCGGCACTAATAGCGACGGTTCCTTCAGCAAGTCCACAGTGTCGATGGAGGCGCGGGCCAGCACGCCACCGCTGAACAGCGTGGTCAAGCTAAAAAGCAACGAGTACGTCGCGAATGCTCTGCGCCCGCCATCGGCCTCAGAGCCGCTGAGGCGCGGCGCTAGCGCGAGCACGGTGCCCGCCACGCCGAAAGCCAGCAGCGCCGAAGTCACCACCATGTACGTGATGTGATGCCACAGCGGCACCGCGATCAGACGCACTAGCAACAGCTCTTGCGCCAGAATGGCCGCCGAGAGCAGGAATAAGGGCAGAGCAGAATTGCGTTGGCGCGGGCGTTCCATCGTGGCCTCCATCGGATTGGTGCAGTTCTTGCCATGAATCCGCCCGGGAGTAAAGCCGGGCGGCAGTTCGGGCTACATCATCGTCACGGGGTCGCGGTCGAGAATGATCCTTGCCCCCCGCGCAGCTTTGCGTGGAATTGATGGCAACAATGCGGTCAGTTGCGCATCGTCGGGTGCGCGCAGCAGCAGGTGGTGCCTGTGTTCCCCTTGCAGCACTGGCAATGGGCACGGCGCGGGGCCATCGAGCAAGATTCGACCCGCGGCCACTTCTGGTAGTTGGCGCAGCGCGGCAGCGAGTTCAGCAGCAGCCGTGCTGGCGGCAGATGGGTCCTTTGATTGCAACACAATGCGCAACAGCCGTCCTGAAGGTGGATAGCAGTGTTCGGCGCGGGCTGCGAGTTCGCGTTCGGTGAACGCATCGTGGTCGTGACGCGACGCGCAACTGATGGCGAAATGTTCAGGCATGGTGGTCTGCACCAGTACGCGCCCAGGTTGGTCGCCCCGTCCTGCGCGCCCGGCCACTTGGCACAGCAATTGGAAGGTGCGCTCCGCCGAGCGAAAATCTGGCACAAACAGGGCGGTGTCCGCCGAGATGACACCCACCAACGTGATGGCTGGAATGTCAAAGCCCTTTGCCAAAACCTGCGTCCCGATGAGGATGTCCACGGCACCGGTTTTCATGTCGGAATACAGTTTCTCTGGTGCGCCTCTGGTGCGCAGCGCGTCGCCGTCATAGCGCGCGATGCGCGCTTTGGGGAACAGCGCCTCCGCCGCAGCCGCTACACGTTCTGTGCCGAAGCCGCTGAAACGCAGCGTGGATTGATGGCAATCGGGGCACTCTGTCGGGGCGGCACTTTCATGGCCGCAGTAATGGCACAGCATGCGCGCCGTGCCGCGGTAGTGCGTCAACTGAATGGCGCAGTGGGCGCACATGGCTTTCCATGCGCACATACGGCACACCACCGTGGTGGAAAAACCGCGGCGGTTCAAGAACAACAACACTTGTTCCCTTTGGCGCAGAGTTTGTTCGATGGCTACCACCAACTTGCGCGAGAAGATGCCGCCTTGCCCCACGGTTTTCTCGCTGCGCATGTCTACCAAGCCCACATCAGGCAGCGGCCGCCCCCGCACGCGGCGCGGCAAGGTCAAGCGCTTCATGCGCCCTTCGCGCACGAGGGCTTCGGCTTCAAGGCTGGGGGTGGCCGAGCCCAGCAGCACCATGCAGCCTTCGATGCGCCCCCGCGCCAAAGCTACATCGCGGGCGTGATAGCGCGGTGCTTGCTGCTGCTTGAACGTTGTCTCGTGTTCTTCGTCGAGGATGATGAGCCCCAAGTTCTGCACCGGGGCAAAAATGGCGCTGCGCGGGCCCACAACCACGCGCGCGGCGCCCGTGCGCAAACGCTCCCACTGCGCAGAGCGTTCGCCGTCACTGAGGTGCGAGTGCAATACGGCCACTGCGGGTAAGCGTGCCAGTAGGCGTTCAATGGTCTGCGGGGTCAGACTGATCTCGGGCACCAACAGGATCGCGGCGCGGCCAGCGCTCAGCGTGCGTTGCAACAAGCGCAGGTACACCTCGGTCTTGCCGCTGCCGGTGACGCCGCGCAACAGAAACGCCGCGTAGTTGTGCGCGTCCAGCGCGGGCAACAATTCGTGCAGTGCTGCCGCTTGGTCTTCGTTCAACTCGGGCGGCACATCTGGTGTGGGGTTCAACAACGCGAAGGGGTCTTGCGCTACGGCCACGCGTTGCAGGCGCACCAACCCCGCCCGGGCGAGGGTTTGTGCTGGCAACGGGCTCGTCCGCGCACGCGAGGCGAGCTCTTGCAATGGCAGCGGCTTCGCCTGCTGCAGCAGCATGCGCAGCATGCGCACGCGCGCGGCGAGTGCAGGGCTGCTCGCGGAAGCGTCCACCCAGAGCTTTGCGGCAGCGGCATCCGCTACTTCCACCATCGTGACTTCGCGCCCATGCAGATGATGGCGCACAGCTGCAGGCACCAACGCGGCAAGCGCTTCGCCTGGGTGCGCGGCGTAGTGCTGCGCCACCCACAAGCCCAGTTGCAATGTGGCTGCCGTCAGCACGGCATGCTGATCGAGCACCTTTTCGATGGAGCGCAGCGGCACCGTCGTGATGCGCCGTTCCACACTGGTGACAAACCCGCAAACTTTCCGCGAACCCACTGGTGCAAGCACACGCACACCGGGGCCGATGCGCTCTGCTAACTCCGCGGGCACCGCGTAACTGAGCGGCGCGGGCACAGGCAGTTCCAGCGCGACTTCCGCCACCAGCAGTTCTTGTGCTGTGGCGACGGGCTCTTCGCAGGCGAATAGTTCGTGCTGGCGTGCCGACACGCGCTTCAACTTTGTTGCACGAAACGAGTGCGCTCTTCGCAAGCGCAGGGGATGCGGTGGCAGCGTGGGCAGCCGGCGGTGTAGCGCGCAGCGGCTTCGCGCATGTCCACACCGCTCATCGACGCGAGTGTGTTCAACCACGCCAGCACATCACCAAACTCAGTGACCAAGTTTTCGCGGTCGTGGTCGCCGCGCTTCAATGCGCGCGCCAGTTCGCCCACCTCTTCGGTGAACCACATAAAAGTTCCAGCAACGCCGCGGCGCCGGTCTTTCTCGCCGAAGGTGGCATCGATGACGCTCTGGAATTCGCTCAGGGACGGGTCGGTGTGGGGCATGGAAACCTCGCTGCGATTCTACAGAGCGAGGCCGACAGCGCCCGCCCTTCCCAGTGCGGAGACAACGGCTACGCTGCCGCTGAGGTGGTTCGCGTGGATGCTCAACAAGTTCGTGCTTTGATCGGCGACTTTGCGTTGGCCCTGCGCGAGCGCGGCTTGTGGTCCGATGGCGAAGGTCCGGCGGCGGATTTGGCGCGCTCCAACCGTGCCGAGGAATCGCCCGAGGCTTTCTGCGCTTGGATCGAACTGATGCTGCTGCCGCATGTGGCCGCGGCGCTGGCAGGCACGCAACGTCCAGAGCCTGTTGCGGGTTTTGGCGCTGCGGCTTTGGCAACGCTTGGCCACGACCCAGCGAACGCTGCGCTGGTGCGTTTGGCCCACGAATTGGAGCAGGCGTTGAAGCGCCCCGAAGTGGCGAGCCCCTTAGACGAAGCGCTGGCGCGCGCCGAGAGCAGCGCCGAAGCAGCCGACGCGTTCTACACCTTGTTTGCCAACACGCGCCTGTTGGTGCCGTTGGCCACGGATGAAGCCGGCGCAGCGGTGCAGGACGACGCGAAGCAATTCGCACCGCTGACGGTGGTGGTCGATGACGTCGAATTCATGGCTGTGTTCGACAGCCCCGAACGGTTGCAAGACTGGGCGGGGGGCGAGATTCCGCACACAGTGATGTCGGGCATGGCCATCGCGGTCACTCTCGACAGCGCAGGCCCGGTGCAAGTCGTGCTGAACCCAGGCAGCGGCAGCGAGAAAACTTTCGTGCCGGAAGAACTGGCCGCGTTGCGTGGGCAACTGACCAAAGTGAACGACGATTTGTGGCTGTGTGCTGCGGGCAATGTGCCCTCGGAAGCTGTGCAACAAGTGTGCGCCGGGTTGAGCGAAGTTCCCAATGTGCAGGCGGCGCATTTGGCGGTGCGCCTCGCAGAAAGCGAAGACGGCGCGGGTTTGCTGATGTTGGCTTTTCGCACCGCAGGAAAGGCCGACGATGCGTTGGTCGAACGCGTGACGACGCTATGCACCGCGGCACTCACGGGATTCCACCTGGAACTCCTGTTCTGCGAGCGCGATGAACATGCGGAAGCGGTGGCGCAAGCCGTGCCAGCCTTCTACACGGTTGTGTGAATGAGCGCAGCAGTCCTGACCATGTGTGGCGTGGGGCTGAGCGACGCAGATGTTGGCGCTGCGAGTGCAGTGTTGCTGCGTGCAGGTCTTGCACCGCAGCCGTGCACATGGCTGGAAGCAGATCGCGCTTGCGACATCCGTTGCGCAGCGGTGGACTTGCAAGTGCTGGATGTCTTGCGCGCCGCGCTGCCATCCAAGCGTGATTTGTGTTTGCAACTATTGGCCCAGCGCAGCAAGCGTCTGTTCTTGGCCGACATGGACGCCACAATTGTCAACGTGGAATGCCTTGACGAACTGGCGGCAGAATGCGGCGTCGGTGCGCAAGTGGAACAGATCACCACGCGAGCCATGAATGGAACGCTGGATTTCGCAGCGGCACTGCATGCGCGGGTGGCCTTGCTGGCAGCGGCGGGCGCCAGTGTGGATTCGGTGCAGCGCGTGCTGCGCGAACGCGTGCGCTTGAACCCAGGGGCACGCACGCTGTTGGCCACATTGCACCGGCGCGGCGTGCGCACCGTGTTGGTGTCAGGCGGCTTCGATGTTTTTGTAGAGCCCGTGGCGCGCACGCTGGGTTTCAACGAGTGGCGCTGCAATCGCTTCGAAGTTGTCGGCGAGCGCATCTGTGGCGTGATGGCGCCCATCGTTGGGAGCGAAGCCAAGTTGGCCGCATTTCACGAACACTGCAAGGCGCTGTCGATTGCGCCAACGCAAGCCGTGGCGGTGGGCGACGGTGCCAACGACATTCCCATGCTGGCAGCGGCGGGTCTAGGTGTGGCGTGGCGCGCGAAAGCTGCGGTGCAAGCTGTAGTGCCGTGCCGCGTCGATCACGGGCCGCTCAGCACCATTCTGCATTTCTTGGGGGTGCCGCGCGGGGAATGGCAGATGGGGTCAAGCGATTCCGAGGTGCTCGCGTAATGCGCTGACATCGCGCGCGACGAAGTCTGGATTCATTGCGCGCAACGCACTTTCAGATCCGAAGCCCCAGAGCACCGCGCAACTGCGCACTTGAGCGTTGCGAGCTGCGCGCAGGTCTTGGGGGCCGTCGCCGACCATGATTGCATCTGCTGGCGCCACGCCCAGTGCCTTGCATGCTGCCAGCAGGGGCAGCGCTGAAGGCTTGCGTTCGGCGTGCGTGTCGCCGCCGCTGATGCAGGCGAAGTGTTGCGTCAGTTGCAGTGCATCCAAGATGCGACGGCAGTGAGCTTCGGCCTTGTTGGAGATGAGCGCACAGCGTTCACGAGGAAGTGCCGCCAGCAATTCTGCGATGCCTGCGTAAGCACGGGTCAGCGCGCCTGCACTGCGTTCGTATTCGCGGTCGTAGACCGCAAGCACGGCGTTCAAGTCGCACCCCGCCGGCGTGCGGCCCTTGGCGAGATCGGGGAAACAGCGCAGCAGCAGGTTGTGCACGCCATCGCCAACAGAAGCCCGCACGCGTTCTGCAGTGGGTTCGGGCAACTTCAATGCGGCAGCGGCCCCCTGCACTGCGGCGGTGATTCCGGCGGCGCTGTCCACGAGGGTGCCGTCGAGGTCCCACAGGACCGCACCAAATTTCATGCGGCCTCGCGCGTCACCAACAAAGCTGAAACATCGGCGGCGCCTTTGCGCTCAGCAACTTGTTTCATGATGCTCATGACCAACGCGTCGGCTTTGTGGCCTGCGCGTGCGCTCGCCAGCACGCCCAGCAAGACCTTGCGCTCGCCCTCCGCCGTTTGCTCGCGCGGGATGGCGTCAAAGGCACCTTCGCTGATTAACACCAAGGCGTCGCCGGGTGCCAAACTGAAACGGCTTTCTTCGAGAGCACGATCGAACACAGGGCCTGCGTCGAAGCCGAGTGCGATGCCACTGGTTTGGCGCTTGGCCAGCCCGCCTTCTGCAGCAATCCAATGCAGCGCAGGCACGCGGTGCCCCGCCGAAGCGAAGCACACGCCGCCGTCCACGGGGTCGATGATGGCGAGCATCGCGCCCACGAACATTCCGCGCTTCAGGTCAGGCGCGATTTGCGTGTTCAGCAGGCGCAGGATGGCAGCAGGGGACTCGGCGCTGCGCGCCGCCATGCGGAAGGCCGTGCGTGCCATGGACAGCACCGTGGCAGCGGGCAGCCCGCGCTCTGACGCGGTCATCAGCAGCACCGCCACTTTGCCCGAGGGCAGGACGAATTGGTCGTAAAGATCGCTACTGATGGCGCCGTGGGAGCGGCTGGCGGTGTCGAAACCCAAGCCAGCGATGGCGGCGATGCGGCTGGGGCGTAGGCGCTCTTGAAGATCCTGCACCAGCGCGGCTTCTTGTTCGTGCGAGCTGATTTCGGCGCGCAGCGAGGCGGTTTGCGCAATGTCGCGTGTCATGCGATCAAAGCTGTCTGCCAACACGCCGATTTCGTCTTCACTGCGCACCAGCGTGCGGTGCGTGAAGTTGCCGCCGGCAACCGTCTGCACATCTTTCAGCAGGTTGGCCAGGGGGCGCATCACCCAGCGTGTGGCTGCGAATAAAACCCCGACAGTGGCGAACAGACCCATCAAGCAACTGGTGAGGATGCGCGCACCCATTGACGAGAGGGCCGCTTCGATGCCGCGTTCGGAATAGACCACGGTGGCATGGCCGATGGGTTTGCCGTTGTGATCGCGGATGGCGTGGCTAAAGAATCGCGCGGGCTCCTCGGGCTTTGCTTGGCCGCGTCCGTAGCGCCCGCGTTTGATCTCTGTGAGCTTGTCGTCGTCTTGGCGCAGGACTTCGCTGTCGGTGTACTTGAAATCGGTGCCACCGGAGGCCGAGGCCACAGTGACATTCGGAGCGCGCACGATCCAGACATCCAAGGCACCCGTGGTGCCCAACATGCGCTCCATGGCCGCGCCCTTCCAACCATCGAACGGCACAGTTGCGGCGATGCGTGCTGCGAAAATCCCCTGGCGGTTGAGCTCGTGTTCCAATTCGCCGGCTGCTGCGCCGCGGGCCACCCATCCCACCAAGCCGATAGCTGCTGCAGCTACCAACCCGACACGCAGCGTGAGGCGCGAGGCGAGCCCAAAGCGCACCGTCCGGTTCGAAGCGATGCCCGGTTCGTGCGGGGTTTTGGAAGATCCTGTGTTGGGGCGCGCCATTTCAGCTCGCGGAATATGCGGACGCGATGAGCATTGTGAGCAGCAGAGCATACAGCCCCGCGCCTAAGTCGTCGGCCACGATGCCGAAGCCTCCACCGATGCGTTCCATACGCCGCAAGGGCGGCGGTTTGAAGATGTCAGCGACGCGGAATAGCGCGAAGGCCACAAGCGCCAACATGATGCTCGGCTTCTGAGGCAGGGCGCAGGCCAGCCATAGGCCTGCGGCTTCATCCAACACAAACCAGCCGGGGTCGCCGCCGCTGCTCTTGGGAGGAAAACGGCGGGCGATCAAAACGCAGCCGATGGTGGCTTCGGCGGCCAGTACGAGTGGCGCTACTGGCCACCATGACGCCGGCAACGGCAGCAGCAGCGCCAATGCGAGCGCGCTGGCCACGGTACCGGGAGCGAAGCGTGCGAGGCCGGTACCAAAGAAAGTGGCGCAGAGGCGCACAGCGCTGTTCGGAATGAGCGCCTGCGGTGCGGGCACTTCAGTTCTCGGCGGCGTTGAGGTGCGCGAGCGCCTTGCGCATGTAGAACCAACCCGAGTGAATGGTGCTGAGCAACGCGAGCCATAGCAGGATACGCACGAACCAGTCCCACCATGTGGGTGCAGCATTGCCCAGCGCGTGGCCGAAGAGGACAGCGCCGATGGCGCAGCACTGCACGACGAATTTCACTTTACCGGGAAGTTCTGCAGCGAACGCCACACCGCGCGATTCGAGGTAGCTGCGAATGGATTGCACAAAAAACTCGCGCCCGATGATGGTGACGACGATCCATGCGGGTGTGGCGACTGGGTCCAGCACGGTCAAGAACACGAACGTGCCGCACACCGATACTTTGTCCACGAACGGGTCCATGATGCGCCCGAACGGCGTCACCAGATTCATGCGGCGAGCGAGATAACCATCCAACCAGTCGGTGGCGCTGGACAGCACGAACAGCACGAAACAGATCCAGCCCAAGCGCCCTTGCAGTTCGACGCGATCACGGCCAGCAAGAGCCAACAGCACGAAGGTGGCGGCGCTGAGGCCCAAGCGCGCAAGCGTGATCTGGTTGGGGAGGTTCAGGATGCGCACGGCGGTTTAGATCTCGAGAGCGCGGCTGACCGCCGTGCCGAGCAGATCGTAGCCGTCCGCGCCATTGATGCTGACAGTGACGACTTCGCCAGCGCGCAAAGTGTCATCGGCGATGCGCACGCTGGCATCGACTTCTGGGGCGTCCATGCGCGTGCGTGCGATGGCGGGAGCACCGTCGCGTGCAGGTGTATCGACCAACACTTCCAGTTGCGAACCCACGCAGGCTTTGGCTGCGGCAAAGGCGATTTCCTGTTGCAGCAGCATCAGGCGCTCCAAGCGTTCGCGCTTCACCTCTTCGGGCAAGTGTCCTTCCAAAGCATCGGCGCGGCTTCCCGGTTCGCGGCTGTACGGGAAGGCACCTAAGCGCTCGAATCGCGCGCTGCGCAAGAAATGCAACAGGTCTTCGAAGTCGGCATCGGTTTCGCCGGGGAATCCGGTAATGACCGTGGTGCGCAGGGCCAAGCCTCGGGCGCGCAACATGGTCACCATTGATTCAAGCTCGCGGCGTCCGTAGCCGCGGCGCATCAGTCGCAGCACGCGGTCGCTGGAGTGTTGGATGGGAACATCCAAATAAGGCAGCACCGGAGCCCCTGCGGCGAGTGCATCGGCCAAGGCGGGGTTCACTTCTGTGGGGTACGCGTACATCAGCCGCACCCAAGCGAGGCCTTCGACGCTGCGCAAGCGCTCGACGAGGCGCACCAACCGATTTTCACCGTAAATGTCGGTGCCGTACACGGTGCTGTCCTGTGCCACCAACACAATCTCGCGCACACCACGAGCTGCCAATGCTCGGGCGCGATGCACCAAGTCTTCCAGCGGCACGGAGCGCATGACGCCGCGAATGTCGGGGATGACACAGAACGCGCAGGTGTGGTTGCAGCCTTCGCTGATCTTCAAGTACGCGTAGTGCCCCGGCGTCAGGGCGACATCGGCGCGTAAACGGTCGACGGTGAATCCCGGCGCAGGTGCGTCGCCGCACACTTCTGCGGCCACATCGGCGATCTTGCCGTAGTCCGTGAAGGGCACGTAGCGGTCGACGCCTGGTGCCTCGCGCTCGAGCAGTTCGCGATAGTTGCCCACCATGCACCCTGCCACCAGCACGGCGCGTGCGTTGGTTTGCTTCAAGCGCACGGCGTCGCGGATGACGCCGAGAGATTCAGTGCGCGAGGCTTCCAAGAACCCGCACGTGTTGACCACGACCACATCCGCTTGCGCGGGGTCTGTCAGCGCCCGAAACCCGCGCGACACAAGGGTCGACACGAGCTGTTCGGAATCCACCAGGTTCTTAGGGCAGCCTAAGGAAATGAAGGCGACTGTGTGTTTGGGTGTGCTCAAAAACCGCTGTCCGCGTCCACGGAGGCTTCTCCGCGCCGCAGGACTTCACGGCGACCGGCGGCATCCGGCGCACTGACGAAGCCACCTCGTTCGAGGTGCTCGACGATGCGGCTGGCTGCCGACCAGGAGAGCTCCAATTTCCGCTGCAACATCAGTTCAGAGCAGCGTTGCTCGGCAACGACCAACTGCTCGGCGCGGCGCATGAGATCGGCCTCGGGTTCCTGGCTGGCTGCGAAGAGGAAGGCTTGCCCTGTGGCGTCCGGCGAATCGGATTTCGCAGTGCGGCGGCCTTTGGCGGAGCCCTCTTCCCAGCTTGCCCAGGCAGTTCCGTGGCGACCCTTGCGAGCACCCTTCTGCTTGGCGGCGGGTTGGGAGGCTACCGCGCTCTCGCTGGCTTCCAAAGTAGCGGGCGCCAAGTGCGCAGGGAGTACGGTCGGAACAACGAGAACTTCGGGGCCGCCACGCAAGAGCGTAAAGGCGGGGCGCGAGGATTCTGCCTCGGGTGAGAGCCCTTCGTGGAGCGCTGGGGATGCGGTGAAGAGCTGGGTCAGCGCCGCAGGGGTTTCGGTTGCGGCTGTGAACAGAGGCGCTTCTTCTGTCACTGCGGCCTCGGCTTCGTGAATTGTTGCAAGCGCCGACTCTGTCCTTGACAGTTCGAATTCATCGCTGCTGCATTCCTCTACTGGGGCGCTCACGGCCATGGGCTTCGGCATCCATTCATCGTCTGTTGCCAGCGGAGCCGCGAGGGCCATCAGGGCTGGATGCAACAACAGCACGCCTTCATCGGAGTGCGCGACAGCCGCGGTCTTAGGTGCTGCGGTAATGGGTGCGTCGACAGCAGACAGGGTTGCGTGCGCTTCGGCGGCAGCAACGCTGAACTCGTCTTCAGCGACGACGGTTGCGCGCATGGGTGTCACGGCATGGAACGCAACTTGCGGCGCCGTTTCAATTTCGGCATCAAGGTCGTCCTCGATGGTGTAATCCCCCGCGCTGTCCTCTGCCAAGAGGTCGTCCTCCTCCAACTCTTCAACCAGAGCGGCTTCTGTCACCGCAACTTCGCTGGATTCGACGGGCTCTGGCTCCTCTTCGACGCTGTTGGGCAGCGCTTCGCCTTCCAGCGGATTGAGATCGCTGATGTCATCAAGATCGGTCGCGGGTTCCTCGGCGATGCCGACGCCGAAGGCGTCTCTAACACCAACTTCGAAGGCGTCTCTAACACCAACTTCGAAGGCGTCGCTGACACCAGCGCCGAAGGCGTCGATTTCATGAGCGCTCGGCGCTGGTGTTACGACGGCGGCTGGGCTGATCGCGGCGGCCGTTCGCGCTGCTGGCGGCGTCGTGTTTTCCATTGCAGCGGATGCACCAGCTAGCCACGGAGGCACAACCGTGTCGTCGCACTCGGTGCTGGCCACTTCCGCCCTCACCGGTGCGTTGGCTGCGATTTCTGCTGCGCGGATCATGCTCTCGGTGTCGCCAAGTGTGTCGAACAAAGTGGATTGGCGGGGTTTGGCCTTGGAGCTTCTCACCGGTTCAGCCGTGGTCACTTCTTCCAACAAGGCGGTTGCCTGCATGGGCTGCATCGGCATGACGGAAGGCACTGAGATGGCGATGCCAGCAAGGGCAGTATGCGCCATCTGCGGCGTTAGTTCTGTGCCGAACGCGATGCGCCAAGCGAGCCAAGCGCTGACCACCAGCAACAGCACCGACAGCCCTGCAGCCAGAGTGTCGGGGAGGAACGCGACCATGGAACCAAGGTTTGCCCCGGCGAGGCCGCCCCAACTGACGCGCAGGTTGGCCGGCTGCAACACACCAAACAACATGGCGGTGGGCAGGCCGACTAGCGCGAGCGCCAAGATCTTTCGGAAGGGGAAGGCAATGTCACCGTGCAGGAACCAGATGCCGGCCACGACGCACATGCCGAGCAACACGGCACCGGTGGCAAACGGTCCCAGCAGCGAGGCGATCAGCCGTGTCATGGGCTGCTGGCCCGATTCCTGGATGACGCGCACGATGGCGGTCACCGACACGAACAACAGCCCCACGGGCAACACTTTCGACGCCAGCAGGTTTCCTGCAGCTTCAGGCTTGCGCATACGCACCTCCCACGACCGCTTGCGGTCGTCCAGGCCCTTGCATCAACCCGAAACGCTGCGCGAGTTGCGCCCGGCAGCGTTGCGGATCTCTTCGTAATTCTCAGGTGTCAGCAGGATCTCGCGTGGTTTCGCTCCACGCGCCGGCCCCACATAACCCGCTTGTTCCAACAACTCGATCATGCGGCGCGCACGGGCATAGCCCATGCTGCAACGCGTTTGAATCATCGAGGCACTGGCTTGGCCAGAGCTCATGACAGCGTCGAGGGCGCTCATGAAGCCCTCGTCTTGCTGCGCTTCCAGCGCACCATTTGGTGCCGCTGCCACTTGCTCCACCGCAGAGGTGTAATTCGGCGCCGCGTGCTTGCGCAGGTAGCCGACAACATCTTCAACTTCTTCGTCGCTGACAAAGGGTGTTTGGAAACGGCGGATGCCTTCGGCGGTGGCGGATCCGTACAACATGTCGCCGCGGTCCAACAGCGTTTCGGCGCCGATGCTGTCAAGAATGGTGCGGCTGTCGATGCCGGTCTTGGTTTGGAATGCAGCGCGTGCGGGCAGGTTGCTGCGGATAAGTCCAGTGACCACATCCACGCTGGGGCGTTGCGTGGCTACCACTAAGTGCATGCCCACGGCGCGAGCTTTTTGCGCAATGCGGCAGATGGCGCTTTCCACTTCCTTGCCTGTGGCCTGCATGAGGTCCGCCAATTCGTCCACGATGATGACGAGATAGGGCAGGCGTTCGGGAATGCGCGCCATGTCTTCGCTGGAGAAGCGCGCGGTGAGGAATTCGGTGCGCGCCTTCTTGGTGAGCTCGTTGTAGCCCTCGATCTTGCGCACCTTGCAGGCTTCGAGGATGTCGTAGCGCTGTTCCATCTGCACCACGAGCCATTCCAAAACCTTGGTGGCCTTTTTCGGGTCTGTAGCTACGGGCACGAACAAGTGCGGGATGTCGTGGTATGGCGCGAGCTCAACCTTCTTTGGGTCCACCATTACGAGGCGCACTTCTTCGGGGTAGCGCGTCATCAGAATCGACAACACGAGATTGTTGATGAACACCGACTTGCCGGCGCCGGTGCGGCCACCGATGAGCAAGTGCGGCATGGTGGTGATGTCTTCCACGCAGGGGTTGCCGCTGGCATCTTTGCCCAAATAAATCGGGATGCGCGGTTTGCGCTTCGACGTGTCCACCGCCTCCATCACTTCGCGCAGGCACACCATGGCGCGATTCTTGTTGGGGATTTCGATGCCCAGCACCTTGCGATCTTGCACCGGCGCAATGCGCACTTTCAGCACGCCCATCGCCATGGCCACATCGTCGGAAACCGAAACCACTTGCGCGATGCGCGTGCCGGGTTTCACTTTGGCGTCGAAGCGTGTCACCACTGGGCCGCGCACAATTTCTGTGATTTGCGCTTCGATGCGGAAGTTGGCCAGCGCTTGTTCCAGCGCGCTGGCTTTGTCGCGCAGTTCTTCGTCGGTTTCCGTACCACCCACGTTCTTGTGAGCTCTGAGCAGAGTGATTGGAGGCAGCGCGTAGGGCTCGCGGCCGGTACGCTCCGAATTGAGACGAATGACTTCGATGCTTTCGCCGCGGCGTGGCGTCGTCGCTGTGGTGTTGCGCACAGGGACGGGGCCAGTGCGTGTTGGGAGCGGCTCGTCATCCTCTTCGATGACGGCGTCTTCATCGACGACGGCGCTTGTTGCAGTGGCGGCTTCGTCCGGCGTGCTGCGCTTGCGCTTCTTAGCAACGGTTGCGGTTTCCTCGTCGTCAGCGACGTCCGCTTCGTCCTCATCCAGCTCAGCGGTGGCGCATGTGCCTGCCGTGGTTGCGAGAGCCGGTGCTGCGTCTGGGCGGCGGAATCGCAGCAGCAGTGCGTTGAACGGTTTGGCGCAGACTTCGAGAAAGCGTGAGATCGGGCCCTGCGGCGCCTTCTTCGTTTTCTTGTTGCCCTTGGCAGTCAGCAGCGCAAGGGCGCCATCGGCGGCCATCAGCACGCCGGCACCAAGTGCAAGGCCGAGGAATACGAAGCTCCAGCCGCGGCCCATGAGCGAACTCAACAACGCAAAGCCTGTGTCGCCAAGCACGCCGCCGAGGGGCACATTGCCGCCTGGGAAGGCGTGATGTTGCAGCAGTCCTTGCCACACCGCGCCGAAAGCAAACATGGCCAAGAACAGGCCCAACATGCGTAGAGGTTTCTGCGCAGACACGCCAGTCTTCAGCAATTCGAAGCCGCTGAGCATGGCGTGGAAGCAGAGCAGATACGCGCCGACGCCGAAGCCTTCGACGAACACGAAACCAATCCAGCGCCCGAAGACGCCACCGATGTTGCTGATGCGCGATACCGCGCCCACGCCTTCGAGGGGGTCGTAGGACGCGAAGGCGAGAGCAAGGTAGACCGCTAGCCCAAAGCAGAGCCACGCGATGCCTCGCAGCAAAATCCCCATCGTTCCTCCCCAGGAACAGCGGCCCGCCGGCCGCAACACTCACGAGTTTGGTTCAGCCGCCTGCCGATTCCATCCTCACGCCCGAATGTCCGAAACCTTGCACGCCACGGGCGCTGGTCGGCAAGTTGTCGACTTCAACGAAGTTCGCCCGTGCGACCGGGCAGATGACCAATTGTGCGATGCGATCGCCGCGGCGAATGGTGCAGGGCTTCATGGTGACGCAGGTCACCAGCACGTTCAGCTCTCCGCGATAATCGCTGTCGATGGTGCCTGGTGCGTTCACCAACGTGAGTCCCGCGCGCAGTGCCAAACCGCTGCGTGGACGCACTTGCCCTTCGAAGTTGTTGGGAATGCACAGCATGATTCCCGTGGGAATCATTTTCACTTCGCCCATGCGCACGACGACAGGCTCTGTCACTGCAGCATGAACGTCGGCACCTGCGCTGCCTTCGGTGGCGTACACAGGCAGTGGAATATCTTCCGCGCCAACTACGCGAGTGAGCTGAACCGCAACGCCGCCTTTGCACACGTTCTGTTGCATCACTACTGCAAGCTCCCCGCAAGTTCACACCAGGCCACTAGCCGCCCGGCGAGTTCGCTCTTCGATAAATCGCCTAAATCCTCGGACGATCCGTCGGATTTGACGAACACTACTGATGCAGCCCGCTCACCGCCCAAGGATCCTGGACTGTTCAGCACCATCAGGTCGCAGCATTTCGCCTTCGCTTTGCGCACCGCTTCAGCAATTGCTTCAGCTCCGCGCAAGGTCTCGAGGGAAAAACCCACCACGACTTGCTGGCGGCGCATTCTACCCAAGTGCGCAAGGATGTCTGCGTTTTTCTCTAAGCGCAGAGTTGCGCCCAACTCTTCCTTCTTCAGCTTGTGCGCTGACGCATGCACAGGACGGACATCCGCCACTGCTGCGGCCATCACCAACACATCGGTTGCAGCAAAGCGCGCTTCCAATTCGTCGAGCATCTGCTGCGCGGTTTCCACGCGCACCACCATGACGCCAGCGGGCGCGCTCAAGTGAGAGGGGCCCAGCACCAAGGTGACGTGGTGGCCACGGGCCTGCGCGGTCTGCGCCAGCGTGATGCCCATCTGGCCCGACGAGCGATTGCCAATGAAACGCACGGGGTCGATGGGTTCGTGAGTAGGCCCGGCGCTGATCAGGAAATGGAGCGGCTTAGCTGGTGGCAAAGCCATGGCGCGCAACAGCTTAGTGAGCCTTTGCCAGAGCGGCGTCAATGCCCGCCAAGATGCAGTCCACACTGGCCAAACGCCCGGGGCCTTCTTCGCCGCAGCCCAATTCGCCGCGCTCGGGGCCGATGCGCTGCCAGCCGGCGGCTTCCAGAACGGCGGCGTTGCGCTGGGTGAATGGGTGGTCCCACATGCGCCAGTTCATGGCGGGGCAGAAAACACGCTGGCCAGAGAATGCCAGAGCTGCTGTGGAAGGCGCGTCGTTGGCCATGCCCGCAGCCAAGCGGGCAATGAAATCTGCGGTGGCTGGCGCGGCCACGAACACGCTGGCTTCGCGGGCCACCGTGAGGTGCTCGTAGGCATCGCCGCCGCCCGTGGCGAAGATGTCATGGAACACAGGCGCGCCAGAAACCGCCTGGAACTGCAAGGGTGATATGAGTTGGGTGGCCGCCACCGTCATCATCACGCGCAGCGGCGTGCCACGCTTGCGCAGTTCTGACGCGACATCTAGCGCGCGGTGAATGGCCACGCTTGCGGAAACCGCCAGCAGCACCGCTCCGCGCGCCATCGGATGTCAGGAGTCCTTGCGCAGGGCGTTGAGGATGAGTTCCTCGTCGGACAGCACCGGTGCAGCGCCACCCTGAGGGGTCATGCGCTCGACTTCTGTGCGCTGGCGGTCGCGGTTGCCGTCGTTGTCAGGCACCAGTTCGATGCGTCCAGCGCCCATTTCCACCAGTACCAATTCGATGGGGTTCTTGGGGGCTTCTTCCACAAGGCGCTTGGCTCCGCGGTTCAGTTCGCGCATACGCTTTTGCAGCAGCACTGTGGTGCGGAACACACCACCGACCTTGCCATATTGGCTCTCAAACCTTGCTGGGTTGATCATGTTGTCATCCTTTTGGCAAAAGCCACCGCTGCTTCAAGGAGCGAGGCCCATGTGCCTCTTCACCGCGAGCACCGCATCTTCGAGCTTGTCGTTAACAACCACGGCATCGTATTCCGCTGCTGCAGCCATGTCGCTGGCAGCTCGGGCGAGGCGTATGGCCGTTTGCGTTTCCGTCTCGGTTCCCCGCGCCACGAGGCGGTCTTTCAGGACAGTCAACGAGGGAGGGGCCACGAAGATACCAACAACCTGCATCCCGGACGAACGCACGCTGCGGAAGCCTTGGGGGTCTAAGTCCGCCACCAGCGTCTGCGGGGCGGGGCTGGCGCCTGCATTTGCTGCTGGGCCTTTGGGCTCCACCTCCGAGCGTGGGGTGCCGTACCAGCAGCCATAGTTGTCGGCGTATTCCAGCAGGCCGCCGCTGTCGCGCAGTGCGGCAAACTCCTTCTTGCTGAGAAACCAATACGACTTGCCGTGCACTTCGCCGGGCCGCGGGGCGCGGGTGGTGGCGGTGACCACGCGCCGCACGCGCGGGTCTTTCAGCACCTCCGCGAGGACGGTGGACTTGCCCGAACCAGAAGGCCCTGAGATGACGAACAACATGGCTACTCGAGGTTTTGGACCTGTTCCTTCATGCGCTCGAAACAGCACTTCAGCTCCACCACGAGGTGGGTGACGGCGGCATCAGGAGTCTTCGACCCCAGCGTGTTGGCTTCGCGCAACATTTCTTGCAAGAGGAAATCGAGGCGACGGCCCGCTTCGCCTGCTTGGGCCAAGAGTGTGGCGCACTGCTTGCAGTGTTCGCGCAGGCGGTCCAATTCTTCGGTGACATCACTGCGCTCTGCTGCGAAGACAACTTCCCGTGCCACTTCGCTTGGGTTAGGGCGCACCCCGGCGGCGAGGCCTTCGCTCAGGCCTTGCACGCGCGCGAGCAAGCGGTCGCGCGCCGCTTGCGGCACCAATGCACTGCGCGGTGCGATGTCGTCGATGTGGGCTTGCGCGAGATCGAGTTCGCGGCGCAGCACAGTGGTTAACGCGCTGCCTTCGCGCGCTCGTGAACGCACTAAGTCTTCCAGTGCGCGTTCCACGGCCTCTAATACTAGGGCAGCAGTTTCTGCATCGGGTTGGGCATCGTCTTCCGCGCTGCGCGATTTCATGACGCCCGGAAGATTGAGCAGCGGCAGCACGCCCTCGGCAGCAGCTTTGTCGGCGCAGCCAAGCACGGTGGCGCAGCGCAAGATTTCGTCGCGCCACGCCTGCAACACGGCGGCATCTAGTGATGGCCGCACTTCGGCTGCGGGATCACGCAGGATGATGTTCATACTGACAGCGCCGCGTCGCAGCAAAGTTTGCGCACGGGTTTCGATGCTGTTTTCGAGTCCCAACAATAGACGGGGCGCGCGCAGCGAGAATTTGAACCAGCGGTGGTTCACAGAGCGCACTTCCACATTTACGAGACGCTGCCCGCGTTCGGCACTGCCGGCGCCGAGGCCCGTCATGGAGCGTTTCACGAGCGCGCCGCCACCCCGCCAGGGCGCGAGCCAGGCTTCACAGCCACACCGCCTTCGCGGCACAACGGGCATTCTTCCGGCTTCCACACCGGGGGGATGATTTGCTCCAGCGCCACGTAGGGCACGCTGAAGGGGCTGTTCTCTGTGCGCTGTATGAGCGACATGACGCCGCAAGGAATGGCGCCCAGGTTTTCGACCAAGCGCAGCACTTCTTTCACCGAGCCCCCGGTGGTGACCACATCTTCGGCCACCAGCACGCGCGCGCCCACAGCAAGTTGGAAGCCGCGGCGCAGCGTGAACGCGCCATTCTCGCGTTCGGCAAACAAGGCGGTGACGCCAAAGGCGCGGCCAAGTTCGTAGGCCAGAGTGATGCCGCCCATCGCGGGGCCGATAACCACGTCAGGTGCCGGGTGTTTCCAACGCGTTACAAGTTCGCGGCAGAGCTCTTCGCTGACCTTTGGGTGCGCCAGAACTTTGGCGCACTGCAGGTAGCGGCTGCTGTGCAAGCCGCTGCTGAGTTGGAAGTGTCCTTCCAACAAGGCCTCGTGGCGCCGGAAGGCATCAAGCACTGCGCTCATTGTTTTCAGGCGCCAGTGTTGCCGATGAGCGCGAGGGACAGTGCGGTCAGCATCAGCACGCCAGCCACCCAACCAGTGAACTTGTTGATGCCGCCCACCGAGTGGCCGAAGGCCTCGCCACCAGCGCCGCCGAAGGCATTGCCGAGACCGCCGCCCTTGCCTTCTTGCAGCAGCACGATGGCGATGAGCAAGATCGACCCGAGCACGAACAGCACATTGAGGACGATTTCGAGGATATCCATTTGCGACTCCGACCGCCGTAGCGGCCCTTGTTGTACCTAAGTGGTTTTAAACCCAACGATGCGCGCGAAGTCATCGGCTTGCAGGGCAGCACCGCCCACCAGTGCGCCGTCGATGTCAATTTCGCGCATCAGTGTGTCGATATTCGAACCCTTGACGCTGCCACCGTAGAGGATGCGCAGATCTTCGGCCAAGGCTCCGACGCGTTCGCGCAAGGCGCTGCGCAGCAAGGCGTGCACCTCTTGTGCTTGGGCGGGCGTGGCCGTGCGGCCCGTGCCGATGGCCCACACCGGTTCGTAAGCGATGGTCAGGCGAGGGAGGTCGTCTCTGGTGACGGCGTCAAGGGCTGCATGCAGTTGGCGCAGGACCACGCTGGAGGTCTGCCCAGCATCGCGCTCGCTCTGGGTTTCGCCCACACACAGGATGGGGCTGAGCCCCGCTGCCAACGCGCGCACCAATTTGGCGGCCACGGTGGCGTCGCTTTCGCCAAACACATGGCGGCGTTCAGAATGGCCCAAAATGACCATACTCGCCCCAGTGGAGCGCAGCATCGAGGCGCTCACCGCACCGGTGAAAGCGCCATCTTCTTGAGCGGCACAGTCTTGGCCACCGGTGTGAATGCGCGTTGCAGCCAAGGTCTTGGCCACTGCCGCCACGCTGACGAAGCTGGGGAACACTGCTACATCGCGCTCGGGGTGGGCCCCGATGAGCCGCTGCAGTTCCTCCGCCAGACGGACGGAGTCCGCCAAGGTGAGGTTCATCTTCCAGTTGCCTGCCAGAAAGGGGCGTCGCATGGGTCGGGCATGGTAGCCACGCCCCGCTCAGTCGGAAAGGCACAAGGCCAGCGCCGCGCCGGAGCGCCGCACTGGCCTTGAATGCACTGCGAACGGGTTCGTGCAGATTGGTTGGATCAGAAATCCATACCGCCCATACCACCCATTCCGCCCATGCCTCCCATCCCACCCATGCCGCCACCGCCGCCTGGCGCAGAGGCCTTCTTCTTCTCGGGGATCTCCGAGATGAGGGCTTCAGTGGTCAACAACAGCGACGCGACAGACGCTGCGTTTTGCAGCGCGGTACGCACCACCTTGGTGGGGTCGATGACGCCGGACTTCACCAAGTCTTCGTACTCGCCCTTGGCCGCGTTGAAGCCCCAGTTCTTGGAGGGGTTCTTCAGCACATCTTGCACCACCACGGAGCCTTCAAAGCCGGCGTTCTCGGCGATCTGGCGCATGGGAGCTGACAGCGCGCGTTGCACGATGCCCATGCCGATGGCTTCGTCGCCTTGGGCAGTCTTGAGGTTGATGGCCGCCCCTGCACGCAGCAGCGCGACGCCGCCGCCGGGAAGGATGCCCTCTTCCACGGCAGCACGGGTGGCGTGCAGCGCGTCTTCGACGCGGGCTTTCTTCTCCTTCATCTCGACTTCAGTGGCCGCGCCCACATTGATCTGGGCCACGCCGCCGCTCAATTTGGCCAAGCGCTCTTGCAGCTTTTCCTTGTCGTAGTCGCTGGTGGTGTCGCCGATTTCCGCGCGGATCTGCGCGATGCGGCCTTGGATGGCGGCCTTCTTGCCGGCACCGTTGATGATGGTGGTGGTGTCCTTGGTGATCTCGACGCGTTCGCACGTGCCGAGGTCTTTCAAGGCGATGGTCTCGAGGTTGAGGCCGATCTCTTCAGTGATGGCATCGCCACCGATGAGCACCGCGATGTCTTGCAGCATGGCCTTGCGGCGGTCGCCGAAGCCAGGGGCCTTGACCGCGCAGCACTGCAACCCGCCACGCAAGCGATTGAGCACGAGGGTTGCGAGGGCTTCACCTTCGATTTCCTCGGCGATCACCAGCAAGGGGCGGCCACTGTTGGCGACCTTCTCGAGCACGGGGAGCAAGTCCTTGATCACCGCGATCTTCTTTTCGTGCACGATGATGTAGGGCTTGTCCAGCACCACTTTCATGCCCGTGGCATCGGTGATGAAGTAGGGCGAGAGATAGCCCTTGTCGAACTGCATGCCTTCGACGAGTTCCACGGTGGTTTCGAGGGATTTGCCCTCTTCCACGGTGATCACGCCGTCCTTGCCAACCTTCTCCATGGCATCGGCGATTTGGTTGCCGATGACCGTGTCGTTGTTGGCTGCAATGGCGCCGACATTGGCGATTTCGCCCTTGCCCGCAACCGCGCGCGACATGTTCTTCAGTTCGTTCACCACTTGCTCGACGGCCTTGTCGATGCCGCGCTTGATGCCGATGGGCGAGCCGCCAGCGATCACATTGCGCAAGCCCTCTTCAAAGATGGCTTCGGCGAGAACCGTGGCGCTGGTGGTGCCGTCTCCGGCCACATCGCTGGTCTTGGATGCAACTTCCTTGACCATCTGCGCGCCCATGTTCTCCCAAGGATCTTCGAGGGTGATCTCCTTGGCAACGGTGACGCCGTCCTTGGTCACCGTGGGCGACCCAAACGACTTCTCGATGACCACATTGCGGCCCCGCGGTCCCAAAGTGACCTTCACCGCACGAGCCAGTTTCCTGACGCCATTGCGGAGGTTCTCGTGGACCTCTTGATCAAACGCGATTTTTTTTGCACCCATGATTGTTCTCCTTCAGCTCGCGTAGAGCCGTGTTCAGTTGAGCGTGGCGAGGACATCCTCTTCGCCAAGCACTAGCAGTTCATCGCCATCCACTTTGATTTCGGTTCCCGCGTACGAGGCGAACAGCACGCGATCACCCGGCTTCACCTGAAGTGTCACACGGCGGCCGTCTTCGAGGAGGCGTCCTTCGCCCACAGCTTCGATGACGCCCTGACGCGGCTTCTCTTTGGCCTGCTCGGGCAAGAAGATGCCACCTGCCGTCTTCGAGTCGGCCTCGACGCGGCGCACAATGACTTTGTCATTCAAAGGACGAAGGCTACCCATGTGATTCTCTCCCAAGACTCAGCGGACCGTGCCACAGCACAGCCCTGTTCCTATCTAACCCAGCGCTTCAGTTCCGATGAGCCGCGTCAATGATGCTCGCAACTCGCGGAGGTCCAGCGGCTTGGCTACGCATCCGTAGGCCCCGCGCTGCGCCGCACTGCCCAAGATCTCAGCGGTGATGCCGCCACTCATGAAGATCACCGGCATGCGTAGCGCCTCGAGGCGCAGGCAGTCCAAGATCGCCATGCCGTCGTCTTCCCGCACATGGACATCCACGATGCTGAAATGAACGACTTCAAGCCGCACGATACTGAGCGCTTCATCGCGACACTCGGCCCTCGAGGCTTTGTAGCCGCAAGAGCTGAGAAAGTTGCCGACTGCGTCCCGGACCCCCGGGTCGTCGTCGATGACTAAGCCGTGAAGACGATTGGCGCTTGCCATGGTGCCGCATCCTGCCGCTAACGGAAGGGCAGCGGGACGCACTTCCGACTTCGCAACTGCCGTACCTCGCGCGGACCCCTTGGCGCAGATTGCCGCAAACCGTAACTTGGCCATGGCTTCTGGGTACTTTTTGCCGTGAATGGCGCCATTGAAGGGATTCGCTCGGGCGGGGGCCCGAGCCCCGCTCGGACGGGCGCCGTTGTCAGTTTGGCAGCAGCACCTTGGGCCCATTTTTCCGCTGCCATATTGGCAGCCGAAGTTTCGAGGCAGCGATGCGCAGCTTGTTGGTCACACTTGCGGTGGCGGCTCTGGTGGTGGGCGTCTGGCTCACATTTGCAGAGTCTGTGGTCCAACGAGACGGCACACTGCCGGTGACGGTGCACGACGCGGCGGCCGCCGCGCATCCAGTGCAACCTGTTGCGTCCAATCAACCGTATGACGCCATCGGCCAAGTGGCCAAAGGTGGCGATCTCGGCAGTGACCTGCGCCAGCGCGGCGTTGTCGGCGAGGGCATCTTGAAGCTGCTTCTGCTGACGCGGGGTGCCGACCCGCGCCAGATCGACCGCAGTTTCACTCAGATTATCCACGCCATCTTGCAAGCCTGGGTGGAAGACCCGGCGCGGGTGGACGCCGATGTGCAAGCGTTGCTGCGCGCTTTCGATGAGGTGCACGACCCAGCATTCCGCTACGCGCTGTCTTGGCTGTTCGAAAAAACCAAAGACGACCGCTTCGTGGATGCGTTGGTGACTGTGGCGCGCACGGACGCGCAACGCGGTTTGCATGCGTTGGGCAACTTGGGAACCAAAGAGGCCTTGCAGCGGGTGCGCGCTTTGCTGCCAGTGTTGGAAGATTCGGCTGCACGCATCCTCGCGTTGCAGCGGCTCGCGGCGGGGAATGCCGAAGGGGCCGCATCGTTGTTCCGCCAGTGGGCGCTTGCGGGCGAAAAGCCCAGTGACGAACGCATCGTTGCGACAGAATCCCTCGCGCTCATCGAAGGCGATCCAGAGGCGGCGCGCGCTGCGTTGGAGTTGGCCTTAGGCCCCGCAGTGCCGCTGCGCGATATGGGTGAACGGAAGGTCGATCACGAAATCGCCGACTTGCGCTCTGCCGCTGTGCTGGCGTTGATGCGCCGTGGCGATCTCAATGTGTTTCAAGATTTGTTGGCGCGCGCTGATGAGAATGGAGCAGACCCAGCTTTTCGCAGCATCGTGGATGCTCATGTGCACGCCTTCCAAGGTGGCGACATCACGCAACTGTTGTTGGCTCGCGCGCAGCGGCGCCGGCGCGTGAGCTATGGCGAAGCCGTGTGGTTCAACGCGCATGCAGTGGCTGCGGATGTTGTGCGCTTGCGCGAACTTGAAACGCACGCTGCAGATGCACGCACACGCGAACTGTTGCACGCTGCCATCGGCCACGCGGCCGAGCGGCAATAGCATCTAAGGGCAGTGGGTGGGCAGTGCCCCGCGCGGCAGTGCCGTGGGGTAGCGCCCGTCGAAACACGCGGTGCAGAACTTGTCGGCGCCGCCAGCAACGCACGAGACTAGGCCTTCGTAGGACAGATAGCCAAGGCTGTCGACACCGAGGTACTCGGCGATTTCTTCCACAGTGCGTGAGGCTGCGATCAGTTCGGTGCGCGTGGGAAAGTCGATGCCGTAGAAACAAGGCCACAGCACTGGCGGGCATGAAATGCGGAAGTGGATTTCCTTCGCACCGGCTTCGCGCAAGCTGCGAATGCGCCCGAGGCTTGTGGTGCCGCGAACGATGGAATCGTCGACCACCACCACGCGCTGGCCGCCCACCACTTCTGGCACGGGCGACAATTTCAGCATCACCGCGGCCTGGCGTTCTGTATGCCCCGGCGAAATGAAGGTGCGGCCCACATAGTGGTTTTTGACGAAGCCTTTGTCTAAGGGGATGCCGGACTCGCGCGAGTAGCCTTGCGCCGCTGACAGCCCCGATTCCGGCACCGGCACGACGATGTCGGCTTCGACAGGGAATTCGCGCGCCAGTTGCCGCCCCAAGCGCGTGCGCACGAGGTGCACGTTTTCGCCAAACACGCGGCTGTCGGGACGCGCAAAATAAACATGCTCGAAGATGCACTGCGCGCTGCGCTCTGGTTCGCACCAGCGGCGGCTGTGCAGGCCCGCTGCGCTGATAGTGATGTGCTCGCCAGGTTCAATATCGCGCACATGCTTTGCGCCAAAGAGAGTGAACGCGCATGTTTCTGAAGAGACCATCCAGACGTCGTCTTTGCGCCCAAGGGAAAGCGGGCGAAAGCCGTTGCGGTCGCGCACTGCATGCAGTTCGCCGGGGCGCAAGAAGAGCAGCGAGAACGCGCCCTGCAAGCGCAGCAGTGTGCGTTGCAAGCTGGCGTTGAAATCGGTGGATGTCTCACGCGCCAACAAAGCCAAGATTGTTTCGGTGTCAGTGGAGGTATGGAAGCTGGCGCCGGCGGCTTCTGCTTCGCGGCGCAGCTCGCGCTTGTTCACCAAGTCGCCGTTATGCGCCACCGCCACTTGGCCTGCATGGCAGTGCACCAGCAGCGGCTGCACATTGCGCACATCTGAGCCGCCCGAAGTGCCGTAGCGCACATGCCCGATGGCGGCGGGGTTGCGCAGGCCTTCAACCTGCGCTCTCGACAACGCTTGGGTGACTAACCCTTGCCCGCGTTCGCACAGCACGGCCTTGCTGTCGGCAGAAGCGATGCCGGCGGATTCTTGGCCGCGATGTTGCAACGCTTGCAAGCCCGCGTGCACCATGGCAGGTGCGTTCCAGTCGCCGTACACGCCGAAGAGGCCGCAGAAATGCCGGATCTCAGCGCCCACGGGAATCATCCTTCGCCAGCGCGAGTTCGCGTTCCAATTCGGCGCGGAACGGGTTGTCTTTCCATTGCGACAAAGCGCTGCGGGCATGGGCGCTGGCGCTGCGCGGGTTGCCCGCGCGGCGTTCCAACGCAGCCAATGTCACACGGGCGAGTGGGTCCGCGCTGTCGCGATCCAACATGTGCAAGAAGCGCTCGCGCGCGGCGCCAAGATCCCCCGCGAGGTAGCGCGCGCGCCCTTGCAAGAACCACTGCTCGCGTTCTGCTTGAGCGTGACGCGTGCGGTTAGCGACTGCCAAGCGCCAAGTGTCCACGACGCCGTACACGAAGGCGCCGAGGGCCACGGCGCAAGCGCATGCAAAAACTACGGAACTCGCCAGCGGCAGCGGCACCAATTTGCTCAGCAGTGCGATGTTCGCGGAGAAAAAAAATGTGACGAACAACATCAACGCGGTGCGCGCGCGGCCCAGCGCCCACTGCGGCAAGCCTGGCAGTGGCACCAACAACAGGGCGAAGAAGTTCGGTCGGAGTGCGCTCACGGAGTGCAGAGATACCACGACTCGCAGCGCGCGCCCACATGCCCGTGCGGAGCCCGGGATGTGAGAGCCGCGCGCCTATTGGGCACACGCCAAAAGGGCGAGCAGCGAGCGAGCGGTCAATTCAGGGTCGCTGGCTGCACACAGCGCACTGCTGACGGCGCTGCGTTGCAGGCCTGCTTTCGCCGCCTGCGGCAAGGTCGTGGCGTTGATGCCGCCGATGCCGAAAAGTGGCACGCGTGCAGCGGCTATTGCCGCGCCCAGCGTGGCGAGTCCTTGGCCGCGAACAGACTTGGTGCTGGAATCGAAAAGTGGGCCAAAGCCGAGGTAGTCCGCGAGCGTGGGTGCAGCCATGACCTGTTCGACGGAATGTGTGCTGAGGCCGATGATGAGTTCCGCGCCACCCTGTAGCCCTCGTACAGCGGCTACCGACTGATCCTCTTGTCCCAAGTGCACACCTTCGGCGCCGGCTTCAATGGCCGCTAGTGCATCGTCGTTGACGATCAGCGGCACCTTGTGGGCAGCAGTTAGTGCATGCACAGCGCGCACCCAGCGCACGAGTTCGGCGTTGGGCATCTGCTTCTCGCGCACTTGCACTACGGCGACGCCGCCGCGCAGTGCGGCTTGTAGTGTTTGCAATGGATCTGCGCTGCAGAGCGAACGAGTGAGCAGCAGCATGAGGCGTGCGTTGCCGATGGCTTCCAACGCCCACAGCCGCTGCTCCATCGCGCTGTTCATGGCTGCAGTGGCGAACGCCCGCCGGCAATCCACTTCAGCAAGGCAGCTTCGTCGATTGCAGGAATTTTCAGAGAGGCTGCTTTGGCAAGTTTGCTACCAGCCTTCTCGCCGGCCAGCACAAAGCTGGTGGCACTGCTGACGGAACCCGAAACCGTCGCTCCGTGGTGGCGTAGCAGTTCTTCAGCGGCCCGGCGGTCGAGGGTGGGGAGCGTGCCGCTGACCACCACCGTGCAGCCTTGTAGCGTGCCACCGCTTTGCACCTTCGTCGGAGCGATTGGGCACACCCCAGCGTCCAGCAATGCTTGAACGCTGGCGCTATTCGCTGCGTCGTCAAACCACATGCGCAAACTGGCGGCCACCACGCTGCCAACATCAGGCACAGCTTCCAGTGCTGCTTGCTCGGCGTGCATGAGTGCCTCAAAACCTCCGAAAGTGCGAGCAAGTTTATCGGCCACGACCTCGCCCACATGACGAATGCCCAGCGCAAAAATGAAGCGTGCGAGCGTTGGTGTGCGTGCGCGTTCCAATGCCGTCAGTAGGCGTGTTGCCGAGCGCGAGCCCATGCGCTCCAGTGCAGCAACGGTGTCGTGATCCAGCGTGAAAAGCTGTGCCGGAGTGCGCACCAAACCGCTGTCTACCAATTGATCCACCAATTTGTCGCCAAGGCCGTGGATGTCCATGGCATCTACAGATGCGAAGTGCAGCAGGCGGCATTTCACTTGCGCGGGGCACTCATTGTTCGGGCAGCGCACCGCCACCTCTTCCACATCGCGCACCACAGCGGTGTTGCACGCGGGGCAATGGTCCGGCACACGCACTGCTTGCGGCGCGCCCTTGCGTTCAGCAACCAACACCTTCACCACTTTGGGAATGACATCTCCGGCGCGCTGCACCACCACGCGGTCGCCGATGCGCACATCTAAGCGTTCGATTTCATCTTGGTTGTGCAGCGTGGCGGACGAAACAGTGACGCCACCAATGACCACGGGCTCGAGCACAGCGACAGGTGTGATGACGCCGGTGCGGCCGACAGAAAAATTGACGTCTAACAGGCGCGTGGCCTCTTCGCGCGGGGCGAATTTCCACGCTACCGCCCAGCGCGGCGTGCGCGCGCGAAAGCCCAGATCTTCTTGCTGCGCGAGGTCGTCAAGTTTCACGACCATGCCGTCGATTTCGAAGGGCAAGCGCTCGCGCTCGCGTTCCAGCTCTACGAAGCGCTGCTGCACTTGGGCGTTGCCGCTGCAGCGGCGGCACCACTTGTGAGCCACGGGCAAGCCCCATGCCTTCAGCGCCTCCAGCACACCCCACTGCGAGTCCATGCCATGAGCCCGCGCGTCCACCAAGGTGTACAACGCGATGCGCAAAGGCCGTTCTGCTGTCAATGTGGGGTCGAGTTGGCGCAGCGAACCGCTGGCGAAATTGCGCGGGTTCATGAAGCGGCCTTCCGCTTCTGTGCGCGTGTCGTTGAAGCGATGGAAATCGGCGGTGGTGACATACACCTCTCCGCGAATCTCTAAGTGCTGCGGCACTGCGCGCTTCGCAGCACTCAGGCGTAGCGGCAGCGCGCGGATCGTGCGGGCGTTGATGGTGACATCTTCGCCTGTCTCGCCATCGCCGCGTGTGGCTGCGCGCACGAGCAGGCCCGCTTCGTAGCTGAGCGATAGCGAAACTCCATCCAGCTTGGGCTCGGTGCAAAACACAGCGCTTTCGGGGTCGGCCACAGCGCGCCGCGCGAACTCTTGAAACTCGATAGCGTCGCGCGCGTTGTCCAGAGACAGCATCGGCACGCCATGAGGTGCTGGTTTGAAACCGGTTTGCACAGCCGCACCGACGCGCTGGGTTGGCGAATCCGCTGTTCGCAGCTCTGGGTGGAGTTGCTCTAGGCGCTGCAGTTCGCGGAAGAGCTGGTCGTACTCCGCATCCGGCATGGGCGGATCGTCGTACTGGTAGTACCGATCCGCCGCGTGCTGCAGCTTGCGCTGCAGTTCACGCACTCGCTCCACATCATGCATGGACTGTTTGTATCACGCGCGCTGTGCACGCACGCGCGCAGCCAGTCGACTCAGAATGCAGCCCAGTCATAGTTGCCAGCCACATTCGGCAGGAAGGTGATGTTGTTGATGCCAGTGTGCATGCTGCCCCATGGGCCGAAGGAGTAAGTCATGCCGAGGCCCGTCGGGCCCGCAACCGGGCCGCCAACAGAAAATGTTGTCATGCCAGGATCGGTGGCCGCGCCGCTGCCAGCAGCGAGAGTGCCAGCGCCGCCGGTGCTGATCCCTAACAGTTGGTTTGAACTGGTGCCTGCGGGCGCGGGAATGGGTCCGAGGCTGAGCCCGCTGAGTCCGTCGATTTGCACCGTGCCCGACGCATCAATGAGCAGCGCGAAGCTGTTCGTCACTGTGGTGCCCCAGTAGATCATGTTGGTGTAGTCCACACGAACTGTGCTGGGATTGGGTGCGGAGACAGCGATGCTGCTGCCCGCAGCGAAATTGAGGTCGCACCAAGCACCCCAGAAGGGGTTGCCCGTGGTTGCGGCTGCGGCCGAAGCGGTGAAAGATGTATTGGGTGTCGTCCCGAACATGGCACGGCCGTTGCTGATGACATGCAACACAGTTTGCATGGCACCATAGAAAGGAACTCCTGTGGGGCCGCACAGTGGTGCGACGCCCAGTGCATAGGTGGATGACGAGTCATCGCCGACTGGGCCGGGAACAGATGCCACCGCTGTAGTTCCTGTGAGTTCACATGGCTGCGACGTGGCCAAGCCCATCGGCACTGTCGGATCCAACGAAACCACTTGCGCGCAAATGGTTCCAGGCGGCGTCGCGAAGGGGGCCGCAAATGTGCCTGGCGACGGGAAAAACGCGGGGAAGGAGCCGCCGTTCAGGAAGAACAGCGTGGGGCCTCCGAAGAGCAGATTGAACACCATGCCATTGGGCAGTGTGAGGCCGCCCGCATTGGCAGCGTTCGCTAATCCAAACTGGACGCCGATTTCGAAGGGCACGCCAAGCGTCACCGCAATGGTCGCGGTGGAGGTTGCGCCGATGCAGCGCGCCACCGACGCCGCTTGATAGCTGGTGCCAACGCCGCCGTTGATGTCAAACGAGCAAGTCGGGAGATTCACTTGATACATCGGGGTGGAGTTTGCGGGGACGAAGTCGACGCGAATAATGGGTACGAATTCGTTGTTAGAGAATGACCAAGTGGCGCTGGTGCAGTTGTTCAAAGTGCCGTAGCGATTGCCGCCCACGGTTCCAGCGGCGCCACTGATGCCGTCCATTTGGGGGCCCCAAATGACGGTTGGAGTACCGCACTTGGTGAGTTGCACCACGAGATCGCGACCAAGGCTCGGGTCGAACTGGAAAGGCGTGGTGAGACCGAGCGGAATCCAAGTGGCGGTGGGGCTGCCCACCGCTGCGGGGACTGCGACGCTGCTCCACGGTCCGGCGCGCACGACCGATGCATCGGTGCCGAGGTTCGTGGCATATGTGGCGTTGTAGGCACCTACCGCGTAGTTGCTGTTCGCACTTGCGAGTGTGACCGTGAGATTGGGCGTGCTAAAGGCATTGACCGCATTGGCGGGCGCTGCTGCGCGCACGAAAATCTCGCTGATGATGATGGGGTAATTTGCCGTGAACTGCGCGGAGTCATAAACCCAGTGCCACTTCTGATCTTGGGTGTTGTTGACCAAATAGGGTGTGGATGAAGGCCCGTCCACATTCAGGAATCCGTTGGGCAGTGTCTGGCTAATCTGCGCAGCAGCGAATCCAGCGCTCAAAAAGATGATGCAAGCAAGCAGCGAGGCGCGCATGGTGGACTCCAGAAGTGGCTTTGAGAATCGGTGCGGAGAAGCCCCACGAGACTAAGGTCGCGCGTTCGGAAGTGCAACGGAAAACTGGGCGGGCACCGGTCTGGCTGCTCTCCGCGACTCAAGTGCCGTTCCCAGCACGACTTGCCAATAGCCGAAGAAGAACAAAGCGCAGAAAGGCAGTGAGGTCCACAGGCCCTCGCGGAGCGCATAGGCGAGCACCGCGGACGAATAGAGTGCACCGAGCATTTCCGCCAGCAAGATCATCGACTTTGCACTGCTGTAGTGAACCCGACCGCCGCTGCTCTTCGGGGTGCGCACGAAAGCGCTGCGGTGCCCGCACATTGCTTCGATGACGGCGCGAGTCTGGTTCATGGCCAGACCTGTTCCGAGAGCAAGCAAGCCCGGAACCAAGGCGAGGTCGCTGGACCACTTGCGCCCGCGCGTGTGCAGCGTGGCCAACAGGAACAGCACCACCGAGCCCGTCACCGCGAGAAACATGCCCACATCCACCCAGAAGCCCAGCCAGCCATCGACAATGCGTGCGCGCAACATCAGCATGGGCAACATGAACACGAAGACCGGCACCGCCAGCAAGTAGCAGAGGTTGGCGGTCAAGTGGAAGAACGCTTCCTTGCGCACGAACCACGGCTGCTGCGCGCCCAGCACAGTGGGAAGCAACTTGCGCATCACCTGGATCGAGCCCTTGGCCCAGCGGTGCTGCTGCGTTTTGAAGGCCGCCATGCTTTCAGGCAGCTCCGACGGGCAAACCACATCGTCGCGATAGACAAAGCGCCAGCCCTTGAGCTGCGCACGGTAAGAGAGGTCTAAGTCTTCCGTGAGTGTTTCGTGGTGCCAGCCGCCCGCGTCGGCGATGGCTGCACGACGCCAGATGCCTGCAGTTCCGTTGAAGTTGAAGAATAGACCGCTGCGAGAGCGCGCAACATGCTCGACCCGGAAGTGCCCGTCCAACATGAGGGCCTGTAAACGCGTCAGCAGATTTTTGTGCTCATTCAAATGACCCCAGCGCGTTTGCACCACCGCGACGCGGTCATCCGTGAAGTGGTCCATAGTGCTGCGCAAGAAACTCGCTTGGGGCACGAAATCAGCATCGAAGATGGCTACGAACGGGTGCTTTGCCACGCGCAGGCCTGCTTCCAGTGCGCCCGCCTTGAAGCCAGTGCGGTCGGTGCGGTGCAGCAATTCCGCATCAATGCCTTGAGCCTTCAGTCGTGCCACGACCGCGCGGGCGATGGTCGTTGTCTCGTCGGTGCTGTCGTCCAGCACTTGAATCTGCAGACGGTCCCGCGGCCAGTCGATGGCGGCGGCGGCGAGGATCACTCGCTCGGCCACCGTGGCTTCATTGAACAGCGGCAACTGCACGGTGACGCCTGGAATCGCGGATGCTGCAAAGGCCTGCGGCGTAGCGGGCGCATTATTGCGCTGTCTCCACCAACGACGCACCAGCCCGAAACGGTGGCCGCCATAGAAAGACAACGCCAGCAACATCGTGGCGTAAACCGCAGCGAGAATGCCCACCAGCCACGAAGCACCATCCGTGCCCAGCACGGCCTGCTGCAACAAGCTGTTTTCAAAGAGAAATGTCGGGTGTGGGATCAAAGTGAGTGGCTGCACCTTTGCCGCAGCGTGGTGGGATTATAGGGTGGTCTCGCCGCGGGCCAATCGCCCTTGGCGAAAGCATGGCCGACTTTCACGAATTGCTTGCGAGCTACGACTACCAATTGCCCCTAGAGCGCATCGCCCAAGAGCCGTGCGCACAACGCGATGGAGCGCGGCTTTTAGTGGCGCCGCCGCTGGAAAGGGCTTTCGAGGATAAGCGTGTCACCGATTTGCCGGATCTGCTGCGCAGCGGCGATTTGCTGGTGTTCAACGACACCCGCGTGCGGCCAGCGCGGCTTGAGGGCGTGCGCTGTGCCACCGGAGGCCGGGCCGAATTGCTGGTGCTGGAGTGCACTGCAACGACGCTGCGCGGTTTGCTGAAAACCCGGGGCACGCCTGCCGTCGGCGAGCGCTTCGAATTCGGTGCTGGTCGCGTGGTGCTCAGGCATGCACAAGACTTGGGCGATGGTTTGCTCGAGTTGCATCACGATGCTGGGGACGCATTCGCGGCCCTGCTCGAAGGCTGCGGGCGCATGCCGTTGCCGCCTTACATTCAGCGTCAACGCGGTTGTGATCCGCGCGACAGCATGGACCGCGAGCGTTATCAAACGGTGTATGCGCGTGAGGACGGGGCCGCTGCGGCGCCCACGGCGGGGCTGCACTTCACGCCAGCCTTGTTGCAGCATCTTTCCGCAGTGGGAGTGCAACACACCTTCGTCACCCTGCATGTGGGCTTGGGCACCTTCAAGCCGGTGACAGCGGAAAACCTCGGCGAGCATGTGATGCACACAGAGGCCTACACCATCAGCGCAGCAGCGGCCGCAGCAGTGCGTGAGTGCCGCGCGCGCGGCGGGCGCGTCATTCCCGTTGGCACCACTGCCTTGCGCGCGCTGGAATCCGGCGCCGCATTGGTGGCAGCACGCTCGCAATCTGGCGAATTCGTATTCGAAGCCTGCAGCGGCGTGACGCGCCTTTTCTTGCGCCCGCCTTGCGCCTTCCGCTGCGCAGATCTGTTGTTCACAAATTTTCATGCGCCGCGCAGCACGCTCTTTGTTTTGGTGGCGGCCTGGTGCGGCCTCGAACGCATCCACGCTGCATACGCCCACGCGTTGGCGCAGCAATACCGCTTCCTCTCTTACGGCGACGCTTGCCTCCTCAGTCCTGCACGGATCTGAGCTCGGTCGCCTAGGCGAAAACGCAGCGAACCCCGGCGGCTTGTGGCGCGTCGGGGTTCGTGAGGATCACGGAGTGATCAGTGTCGGAATTACAGGTCGAGCTGTGCCGCGTTGGTGGCAAAGGGGTCTGCGATCAGCAGGCCGATGACAGGCACCAAGGGAGCGCTGGCGTAGTACACGCTCACCGTGGCGCCGATGTAGACGTTGCCGTTGGCGTTTTGCACTGCGAGGGAGTCACAGTCAAAGGCGAATACATCGGTGGCTGCTTCGAAGCTGGTGAAATCGAATTGCAGGCCGGCGACGCCCGCACCCGCAACGCCGATGCCAGTATAGTTACCGACGAGTCCGCAGGAGATGTCGGTTCCGAGGCGATAGCTCGTGCCCGCGGATAGGGTGCCGCCCGAGTTGAGCAAGCCCGTTGGCAAGAAGCCAGTGGCCGAGCCGCCGTTGGCAGCGCAAGTGGTGGCGTCAATGGTCACGCGCACGATGGGATCCAGACCGGTGTTCCAGATTTCCCAGAAGGTGGCCACCTGGATGGCGCCGTTGCCACGTGCTTCGATGTGGCAGTGAGCACCTGGGTTCACCACGGCTGGGTCTGAGTAGACAAAGGTGCCGCGGTTAGAGATGCCCAGATTCGAGGGGTAGCCCGGATCTGGTGCGATCCACTGCATGTCGATGGAATCGCCGTGCTGGAACAACCCACCAGGGATCGTGAATGCCGAGGGTGCGGTGACATTGTAGAGATGGGGAAGGGGCACGACGAGCATGGCTAAGCCGGGGATGATGCCCAAGCCCAACCCATCAGGCCAGATCACTGCCGCTGGATAACCCGGGATGCTCAAGCCGTGGCCCATTTCGAGTCCTGCGATGCCTGGCGTCATGTACGGAACCGCCATCGGCGCGGCGGGGCGTAGTGCGTTGGTGTAGGGGTTGGTTACGGGGAGGCCCAGCGATGGCCCGTGGATGTTGATCAAGCAGGACGCGGGCACGCCGGTCATGACCGCCGAGGATGTGCCGTTCCAGTTGATGGTCGTGCCGCCGGTCATGATGCGCTGGCCAGTGCCGAGTGCATCAGCGTTGATGCCAACTGTGCAGATGTGCGGCTGCACCGCTCCGTCGCAGTCGAGGTAGACCTTGTCAGGAACGTTGCTGGCGCCGGAGGGGCCGTTTCCAGCCGCAGGCAGCAGCATGTCGGCAGCGATGTCCGCCGTCGTGCGCGGGAAGCTATAGATGCGGATCTCATCCATGTTGAATTGCGGATCCACAGAGGATGACCCGTTGTAGCCGCAGATGGTGAAGTTAGTTCCGCTGTAGCTGAGGCCGGTCGCCAGGCCTGTTTGGGCAATTGCGGGGTCGCTCACACCGTTGATCACCCAACGAAGCGTGCTAGCGGTTGCCGGGACGGCAGGGGCGTACACTAAGGCCACATGCACCCATGTGTTGGGCGCGGCGAATGGCAATCCAACAGTGATGGCCTGGTTGGGGACGCCGCGGATGATCATCTTGCTCACACCCGCAACACCGCCGATGAAGCAGCGGAAGGCACCGGAGCCCGTGGGGGAGACCATGGTGTTGTCACCCAGGATGTAGTCCGCATTGCCGGTGGTGGCAGTGGCACGATTGATCCAGAACTGGATAGTGAAACCGGTGCTGCCACTATTCGTCGCCCAACCTGTGGGGATGTAGGCGGTGTTCGCCGGCGTGTTGGGGCGCAGCAGCGACCCTGTGCCGACTTTCATCACGGCGCTATCCACCGAGATGAAATTGCCGAAGGTCTGGGTGAACGGGTTGATGACACCCGAAGCCTGATTGAAAAGCGTGATCTGGGCTGTGCTCGCAGATGCGATCAGCGCCAGCGCACACGAGAGCATAATGGCTTTACGCACGGTGGTGGACTCCATGTTTGGGGTATAGAGAAAACAAGAACGACATCACGACCCTGCCAGCGCTACGAAGCAGAACCCACTTCGCTAGATGGCATGGCGACACCAGTGAAACTACTCCAACGGAGGTGCGCAGCGCAAGTGACCAGTAGTTCGCTTCGAGAGAATCTGTGTGCCGTCAAACCAAGGTTAGGGCCTGTAGGGTTTTACGGATCCCGTCGGTGTCGAGCGCACCGGCCTGCATGCCGCTGCGGTGAATCGCTGCAACCCCCGCAATGCTGGCCACTTGGACAGCGTTAGCGGCGCGGATGCCGCCGGCTGCCATAAGCCTTGGCCCCTGTTCCTTCAGAGCCAATTGGCCGAGTGCTCGCAAGCCGTCCAGCCCCGCAAGTGCCGATGGCGCCCCTGCAGAAGTTAGGACGCGGGACACATTGAGCGCCGCGAGCTGGCGGTAGCCCGCTTCGAGGTCTGCGAGGCGGTCGAAGGCGCGATGAAACACGAACACGCATGGGCCAGCCGCAGCAACAAGACGCGCGGTTGCGCCTAAGTCGATCATGCCAGCAGGCGACAAGACGCCGGCCACGATGGAGTCTGCGCCTAGGTCCCGCGCCATGCGCGCATCCTGTTCCAGCGCTTCAAGTGCTGCACCCTCGGCTTCAAACCCGTTGCGCGTCCGGCGCACAAGAACCGCCAAATGCCCGCTGAAATCGCGGCGCGTTTGGCGCAGCATCGCCGCCTCCGGGGTCAGCCCATCACAGCCGAGGTCGGCGCACAGTTCCACCCGTTGGATCCCCAACTGTTCGAGGGCTGCACCGAAGGGCGCGTCGATGGCGATTTCCAATTCCACCTGCAGCGGCATGGCACCATGGTAGCGGTCCGGTGCGGCGCGTTGCGCCGCGGAAGGAGTCGTGTTGAGCAAGAGTTGCCTGTTGTGTCGTGATGCTGGCGGCACGGTGCTGCTGCGCACCGAAGCGTGGCGCATCGTGCTCGCGCTCGACGAACCGCTGTACCCGGGGCTGTGTCGCGTCATATGGAATGCGCATGTGCGCGAGCTGACAGACTTGGAGCCCACTGCCTGCACTGAGTTATTGCAAGCACTGGTGCGCACCGAACGCGCGCTGCGCCAGGTGCTCAAGCCTGTCAAAGTGAATCTCGCCAGCCTCGGCAATGTCACACCGCATCTGCACTGGCATGTGGTGCCGCGCCGCGAAGACGATGCGCATTTCCCCAACGCCATTTGGGGCCCAGAGCGGCGCAAGGCGATGCCGCCGCCACTCGCGGCCGAAACCATCGCCGCCTTGAAGACAGCACTGGAGCAGCGCACATGATTGAAGTTCAGCCTCTGCGGCAGCCTTGGCGTCAGCCCAATCCACTGTTGGCAGCATTCATCGCGGCTTGCATGCTCTGCGGCACAGCGGTATTGCAGGCGCTGTTGTCAGCGCCGTTGCCAGCGCAAGTAGCAGCGAGCGAAGCTCATGCGCCGCAGCAAGACACGGCACGGCCACAAGTTTTGTTCTTGACGCACTCTGCGGGCTTTGCGCATGAAGTGGTCAAGCGCCCTGCAACTGGATTAGCGATAGCGGAAACAGAGCTGAGCGCTTTCGCAGCACCAGCATTCCGTGTGCGCTGCACTCAAGATTGCAGCGAAGTCAACGCAGCAGCGCTGCGCGATGTGCGCGTCGTGGTTTTTTACACCACGGGTGAATTGCCGATCAGCGAAGCGAATCGTGCGGCGTTGTTGGCCTTCGTGCGCGAGGGCGGCGGCTTCGTTGGCATTCACTGCGCCACGGACACTTTCTACGAGTGGAACGAATTCGGTCAGTTCATTGGCGGGCGCTTCGACGGGCATCCGTGGCACCAAGAAGTGGGTGTGTTAGTGGAGGACGCGGCGCATCCGGCCAACGCAGGCCTTGGCGCAGCGTTCCGCATTCATGACGAGATCTATCAGCATCGCGAACTCACACGCAGCAAGCTGAGTGTGTTGCTGCGGCTGGATCCGAAATCCGTCGACATCGCCCGCGGGCGTCATGCGGATGGCGAGCATCCACTGTCGTGGTGCAGTGCGTACGGAAAGGGCCGCGTGTTCTACACGGCGTTGGGCCACCGCCCGGAAGTGTGGAAGGACGAACGCTTCCGCCGGCATGTGCTGGAAGGTTTGCGTTGGGCGGCGGGCTTGGAGCAGCCGCAGCCGGCGCCGCCGAACGCAACGCAGTTGCTGATTGAAGCCGCTTTGTCCGGAGTGGCACTTCCCGGCGGCGGTGACGGCACCTTGCATCTTGAATTCGAAGCTCCTGATGCCGCAGCGCTGGGCCAAGTGCGCCTTGGTGCTGGCGCAACCATTCACTTGTCAGGCCGCGTGGATGCAGCGCCTCTTGCTGATTCGTGCGGCGCCATCGTTGGAGTGGCAGCGCCTTCGGTGTTGGCGCAGCGGGCTGGTTGGCAGACTTTAGATGTGGTGACGCGTCGCGATAGCGCGGGGCTGCGTCGCATCACCATTGCATTGAACGGCACGCCGGTGCACACCTATGTGGCGTTGCCGGCACCAGCACAGGAAATGCGTTTGCAATGCAGCGGCACTTCGTTGCGCTTCCGCAACATCTGGTTCGTCGCGCGCACAACTTAGTCCGGAAGCTCGCGCGCTTCGCGGCAGCCGAAGGCCAACAAAATTCCGGCGGCGTACACAAGGCTCATCCATGCCCCCATGCGCCCGTAGTCTCCACCGAAGGCGCTCACCAAAGTGCCAGATAACACGGTGCCCAAAGCAGCCACGATGCGTCCCGCATTGAAAGCGAAACCTTGGCCTGTGGCGCGTAAGCGTGTGGGGAACAGTTCTGGCAGTGCGAGCGGTAACCACCCGAAGAAACCCGCACTAAAAACGCCCGCTAGCACGCAGCGCAGCGCGAACATGTTGTTGAACTCTGCTGTGCCACGGAACAGCCATGCGCAACTGAGCAGCGAACCGACGGACAGAATGATGAAACTGATTCTGCGCCCGGCGCACTGCGCCAAGAACGGTGCACCGAAGCTGCCGATACAGAAGCCCACCGCGCACCACAGATAAGCGAACGAGCGCGCACTGGCGCGTGTTGCAGCATCGCCGGGGGTGAATGCGTTCACCCACGACGGCACCCATTGCACCGAACACCACATGCCGACGAGCGCCATGGTTCCCAAGGCCGTTGCGAACCAAGTGCTGCGGGCGAGCTGTGGCGAAAATATTTCGCGCACACGGGGGCGCGCTTCTCGGGCGGCAGATTCCTGCCAGCGAGCCGACTCCGGCACATGCCGTCGGATGAAGAAAGTCATCAGCGCAGGCAGTGCGCCCACAAGGAACAACAAGCGCCAACCAGAATGGTCGGGCCCCATCATGAATGCCACTTGATCCGCTGGCAGCACTTGCGCCAAAAAGGAACTCGCTGCTGCGGAGGCATGCCCAAGCCACAGCCCCAACAATGCAGTCAGCAGAATACCGAAATTGGCGGCAACTCCGATGGATGCGGCGAGCAGCGCCTCGCGCCCCTTCGGGAAAAGTTCGCGCACCAAGGCGACACCTACCGCCCATTCGCCGCCCATGCCCAGCGACGCCAGGGAACGCATGCTCAACAAATGCCACGGTTCGGTGGCGAAGGCCGACAGTCCACTGCACAGCGCATACACGAGGATGCTCCAACTGAGCGCGCGCACGCGCCCGATGCGGTCGGCCAACCAGCCGAAGAAGAGCCCGCCCAGCGCTGCGCCGAGCAGGAAGCCTGCGTAGATGGCGCCCTTCCACGCATCCTGCGCAGCGCGATCAGGCCCCACCAATTCTTGCAGCGCAGGCCCGGCCACCAGTGGGAACAGGCCCATTTCGAGACCGTCGAACAGCCAGCCCAACACTGCAGCGGTCAACGCTGCGCCCCGACCCTTTTGAACTATTGGAGTCATCGCGGCGGCATCTTCTGGTCCAACTCAGCCGCTGTCCATGGCAGGCCACGCGCCGCTTCTTGTGCGCGCACCGTGGCCACTTGTTGCGGCAGGACGGCGCTCTCTTCGTGCCCGAACGAGTGGCGCGCGAAAGTGAGGATGGCAGCAAGTTCGTCATCGGTGAGGCGCGCGAAGGCGGGCATCTCTGTGCCAAAATTCGTTCGTTCTGGCTTGGCGCTGCTGAATCCGTGCAGCAGGATGCGCATGGAAATCTCTGGCGCCGCAGGCAAGCGTGTCGAATTGCGCAACGAAGCGGCGACGCCTTCCATGCCGCGTCCATCGACTTGGTGGCATGGTGCGCAGTGTTGCGTGAACAGCGCGGTGCCCTGATCGCGCAGGGCAGCACCGCGCACATCCAAGCCTGGTGGCAGTTGCGGCCCGCCCGCTCGTCCGGGCCATTGCACTGCGGCCAACAGCGCGCAGCCTGGTTTCAGCTTGGCAAGCAGCGCTGCGGAAGGTGCTGTCGCAAGCAGGATGGGCCGACGCGGTTGCACATCAGCGCAAGCACGCTCCAGTGCAGTCAGTAGCACAGCACAGAGCGCGGCGCTTTCGCCGCTTGCGTCCAAGAGCAGGCTGATGCCACCTCCTGAGCGCGCAGCCACCACGCAGCGCAGCAATTCCTTCAGTCCGTCGGCGTTGGCCCCGCAGCGCGCATACTCGTTGGCCAAGTACGCTTCGCGCCCAGCGAGTCCAGTGAGTGCCAGCGCGCGGAGTTGCGCAGGGTGCGGCTCGCAGAAAAGTTTGCGCAAGGCCACAGCGGCGTACGGCAGATCGCCTAGCACCAGTGCGGTGTGTTGGCGCACGCGCGCATCGGGGTCTGCGAGCAGTTGTTGCAACAGCGTGCTCAGTGCGGATTCTGGCAGCGCAACGACGCTCTGCGGCAGCAAGAGCACGGCTTCAGCGCGCACGCTGGAATTCGTGTCTTGGCAGAGTTCGTGGGCCATGCCCGCTGGTAAACGATCGATGCTCTCTAACACGCGCAATGCGTGCAGGCGCGGCGCGGCGTCTTTGCCCGTGCGTGCGAGGGCCGCGAGGGCCGGCGCGCATTCCACCGCGTTGCGCTGCACCAACAGTCGTTGCGCTGTGTCGCGCACCGCACCACCGCTGTGGGAAAGCAAAGCGACCAGTTCAGCATTGGTGCTGGTGCCTAAACGAAGTGCTGCAATCGGCGTTGCTGCCTGCGGGACGATGCGCCAGATGCGACCGAGGTCGGTGGGCTGTTCCAGCTTGCGCGCTTCCACTTGTTGGCGCAGAAAGCTGGTGACAAACATGCGGTGCTGAATGACGCCGCGCGCCATATCGGCCACATAAAGTGCGCCATCGAAGCCTTCGGCCAATGCCACGGGGCGGAAGCGTTCGTCAGTGCTGGTCAGGAACTCAACGCCCGGAGTGGCGTTGGTAGCGCGGATGCGGCCGTCAGTTTCTGCAAGCACATTGCGGTGCAGTAGATGGGCGCAAGGCTCGCACACGAAGGCGTTGCCGCGATGCGAAGTGGGAAAGGTCGCTCCGCGATAGATGAAGGGGCTGCAAGCGCCGGTGAAGCGGTCGAGGCGCCCGTCGCGCAACATGCCGGGTTGGTATCCCCGATTGATGCCCGGCGTGATCCGCGCCGGAAACACATGTTGATCTTCGGCCACACGCTGATCAGCGCCTTCAGGAATGTGCGCTGCGGCGTTGCGCACCGCGAGATGCGCTGGAATGGTGCTCGCGCGCAACTGATCGCTGTTGCTGTTGAAGAAGAAACGCCCGAGGTCGTCTTGGGCCGCGCCCCACTGGCCTGTGGCGAGGCTCGGCTCTAATTGCAAGCGCCCTGCGCGCCAGCGCATCCGGAAAGGGTGGTTGGCCCAATGCAGCCAGTTGTCCAAACCGGGAACCATCGCGTTGGGTGCGTGTTCAGGGTTGTGACGCCCGCCCAAGCCCGAGAGGACGATGCTGTCTTTTTCGTAATCGAGGTCACCATCGGCATCGGCATAAAAACGCAACCACGGAGGTTCCAGCACCAGGACTCCGCCGGCCACCAGTGCGAGTGCTCGCGGCAGAACCAAGTTGTCGGCAAACACGGTGCGCTTGTCGGCGCGTCCATCGCCATCAGTGTCTTCGAGCACCGCCACGCATCCACTGGCGTCGCTTTCGCCATGCCCGTCGATGTCAGGCATGTAGCCGCGCATTTCCACGACCCAAAGACGCCCGTGTTCATCGAAACGCAGCGCCACCGGTGCCACGACCAGTGGCTCGCTTGCGAAAAGTTCGACGCGGAATCCAGCTTCGACTCGCAAGCACGCGAGGGCTTCGTTCGGCGACAGCACTGCAGGGGCGGGAAGTCGCAGTGCCTCGGGCAATGGGGATTGGTGCTCACCCGCTTGGTCGCCACGCTGGGCGCGTAGCCCGCAGGCGAGAAGCAGCAGCAGCAGTGCTAGGCGCAACAAGCGGCGCGAGATTACCATGCAGCCCATGCGCATCGTTTGCTTGTTGCGAGTGCTGGTTCTTGGATTGATGTCAGCGCTGTGTCACTCACAGAGTCTCGTGTTATTGGCGAAGGCGGCCCTGCCTGCGGCGACATTGCTGCGAGTGGCTGCGAACGCAGCGGCTGCAACAAGCTGGTGCCCCGCAGGCGCTGCAGCGTGGCCAGGGTTGCTGCTTCCTGCTGGGGCCCCGGGAGAATCGGGGGCGGTGTTCGCGCTGCTCGCTGGGCCGTTGGCCGCAAGCGAGCGTGAGTGCGTGTTGCAGCCTGCGGCAGCCGCGGCAGGCACCGAGTGGCGTTGCGCCAGCGTTGGCACCGAACGCGAACTGCGTTTTGGCGACAAGTTGTTCTTGCGCACGGCCACAGGCTTCGACCCCGCGCAACTCGAAGCAAGTTTCAAGTCGTTCCAACATTTGTTCGCGGCGGACACTGCGACGCAGTTGACCAAAGGCGCGGGCGGCAAGCATTCGCACCATCGCGGGCTGTTCCTTGGTTGGAATCAGGCCACCATCGGCGGGCGCACTTTCGATTTTTGGCATGGCAAGGAAGGCGTTTCCATTCGGCACAAGCGTTTTCGTGACGACCTCGCAGCAGCAGGCGCGGCCTGTGTGCGCTTGGGAGTCGAGAACGAGTGGTGCTTGGCTGATGGAACTCCCGTGGTGCAAGAGCTGCGGGTGCTGACCGCATTCCGCTGCGGCGCAGCGCGGGCGCTGGATGTGCAGATTGGCTTGCGGGCGCTGGGCCAACCCGTCAGCATGCGCGGCGATGCGCATCACGCTGGCTTGCATGTGCGCGCAGCAGATGAAGTGGCAGAGCGTGAAGCCGACACGCAGTTGTTGTTGGATGCGGCGCACAAGCCACTGGGCAATGATCTTCATTCCGGTGCTGCGTGGTGTGCGGCCAGTTTCAAAGTGGGCCAACAGCCTTGCACATTCTTGTTGATCGATCACCCGAGCAATGGATCCACGGTGATGTCCGTGCGCACCTATGGGCGCATCGGCTTCATGCCCGAAGTGGATTTGGTGCCCGATCAAACGCGGGTGCTGCGCTGGCGCTTGTTGGTGTTTGATGGCGCTGCGCCGGACGCGGCCACCTGCGCGCAACTGGCCGAGCTCTACCGCAATCCACCGGTGCTCACTTGGCGTTGAGCGCAGCGAATTCAGCGGGCGTCGGCACACGACTGTGCAGCACTATGGCGTAGCGCAGCAGCATCAGCGGTTTCTGTATTTCGTTGCGTGGCATGTGCGGGAAATGGATGGCGCCATCGCGCAACACCGGGGCTGGCAACGAGCGCGCGCCATCCAGCGCCACCACGCTGATGCCAACGCGTCTGCCACGCACTTCGCCGCACACAGTCAGTGTGGCTGCTGACGGCAAACGCACAGGTGTTTGAAGAGCCAACATCAGGGGTGGCATGACTGCTGCCGGCTCCGCGAGCGTTGTCGTCGTACGGAAGCTGTCGTTGGGCGCGGCCACTGCTGTGCTTTGGCTGACAACGACCACTGTCCATGGGCCAGCGGTTGCGACGGGCAGGCTTGTGCTGGCATGTTCAACAGGCCAAGGCTGCGCCAGCAGATTGCGTTGGCCGGGCGCCTGAAGTTGCGTGATGGTGCACGGGCCGTGAGTGTCCAAGCACACTTGCAAGTCCCCGCCGCGCACTACGCGGAAGCGTCCATCGACCAGCGCGCTGCGCAGCGCTTCGCTGCCGCCGCGCACCAGTGCGTCGGTTGTCAGCGTGTCTTCCCGCAGCGTCGCGCCGTTGGCATCAATGGAGCGCAGCACCAATTCATGCGGCCGCACGGCACTCACACTGGCAATGAGCGACGCGGCGCTCACGCCAGCATCGAACAGCAAGTCGGGGTGAGGCTGATTCGCCGAAGCATGTGGATCTTGCGCCGCCGGCGAAGTGACGAATTCATAGAGCCGATAGCCGCACAACGCTTCGCTGGAATGGGCGAAGACGCGCGTGCGATGCACGTCGCCTGAGAGCAGCACCACACCTTCGATGCCTTCGGTGCCAATGAATGACCACAGCCGGTCGCGTTCGTGCTGCCAATGCGTCCACATGTCGGTTTTCAGCGGGCGCACCGCGCCGTTCCACACCATGCTGCTGGCAATGATTTTGAAGGGCGCTTCGGAACGCAGCAGCCCGGTGCGCAACCAACGCCATTGCGCCTCGCCGAGAAGCGTTTGCAAGCCGTCGCTGCCTTGGGCGGTGTTCGCGAAGGTGCGCGTGTCCAGCAAGAACACTTCGATCGGGCCGCGTCGGAACGAGGTGTAGATGCCATTGGTGCCATCGCCGTACGAAGCCAGAGCGCTCCATTCGAGCAGTGCTTGCCGTGAGCGTTCCTTGCCGGGGAGATTTCCGTCCACATCGTTCTTGCCGAAATCGTGGTCGTCCCAAGTGGTCCACACAGGCACGCGAGCCAAGAGCGCGGCCAGTTCGGGAACGCGATGGAATGCGCGGCGCCGCTGGCGCTGCACCTGCAAGTCAGTGGTGTCGATGTAGGGCGTGTCGCCCAATAACACGAGCGCGTCGATGCCAGATTCTTGCAGCCGCTGCCAAATTGGTTGGTTAGGAAAGCGCAAATCGTTGGCGCACGAAGCGAAAGCGATGCGTTGGGAAGTGGTCGTGCTCGCAGGCGTGCGAATGCTGCGAGAGGAGGCGCTGCCACCCGCGTCGTCGCTGAGCGTGAGGGTGTAATCGCAATCTTCGGCGAGGTTTTCGAAGCGATAGTGCAACATCGAATCGTTGGCTTCGGAGGCAGTGGCCGCTTGGGTGCGCGCATCGCTTGCACTGCGCAGGGTTGCTTGCACCACACCAGGGTTTACAGCGCGGGCGTAGGCGTAGATGGATGTCGCATCGGTGTGACCGATGAAGGGGCCGTCGGAGAGGATGGGCGCATCGCCGCACCCACTGAGGAGGAGCAGCCCCACGCTCAGCACCAAACCTGCCGATGAAAGCAAACGGAGTCGGTTCATGGCCAAGGTTCTAACTCACGCGGCGGAGCGGCTTATTGCGGCGCTTCCGCAAGATCCCGACGAGGCTTTGGCCCTCGCATTGGACGCCACCACCCCTGCGGTGTTGGTGGACGCGGTGCTGACTCGCTTCATCGCTCAAGGGCATGAGGACGCTTGGCACGCATTTGAAACGGCGTGCCCTCAGGTGGCCACTCAAGTTGCGCTGGGACTGCTGGAACCACGGCAGGACTGGAATGGTGAGACGCGAAGCCGCGTGCTTGCTGCGTTGTTAGCCCATCGCGAAGCCGTGGTGCGTTCAGCAGTTGTGAGGGCGATCACCAGCAGCCATCAAGGACGCACCTTGCCTCTGCTCTTGCGCGCCTCGCGCGACCCCATTCCGGCGATCGCGCGACGGGGCAAAACCGCGTTACTCCAACTGGTCACCGCCGACGCGACGTTGTTGGTGCAACTGCCGCGCGCTACGGCATTGGGCGTGCTCTCGTGCATGGAGCCCGCTGCGTTGTTGCCCTTGCTGGCACCTCGCGGTGGCGAAGTGCTGCGAGAATTGGCGGCCACCGCTTTGGGCGCGCATGCGCAGGCGCAAGTGCGCGCGGAGCTGCTGGCCGCGGGGATCGCGGGGGGTGAAGGTGTGGCGCGCGCCGCGTTGCAATCTTTGCGCGCTCACGGTGGCACCGACGAAGCGCCCTTCGTGCAACTGTGGGACATGGGGCCTCGCGGCATTCGCACCGAATGCCTCGAAGCACTCGGCATGACTTGCGGCGAGCGCGGCACTGCCGTGCTGCTGGATGCTTGCGTGGCAGCCATCCCAGAACAGCGGATCGCAGCCTTGGCGGCCTTGTCCAAGCGAGGTTGCGTCGAAGCCATCGCGAGGCTTGAAGAAGCGCTGCGCGACGAAGAGTCGACCGTGAGGGACCACGCGCTGGAAGCACTGCTGCTCCATTCTGGCTCTGACGCGATTTTGCTGCGTTTGGCGCTGGAAGGGCCCGAAACGCAGCGCTTGCCTGCGTTGACCGAAGCGGCCCGTCGCGGCCTCGGTTCCACGCTGCTTGAAGGCGCCGCGTCAGACTTGCTGCGCTTCGGCGCAACGCTGACGGATGTCACGCGCACGCGCGAGCTTGACGGAGTGGTGGCGGTGGCGCGGCACTTGGCGCGCCTGCAACATCCGGAGGCACTCGCTGGGCTGAGAGCGCTAGGAACTTCGGTGATTCGGCGGCTGCGGCGCGAAGCGGGCGATGGATTGATGCAATATTCGATTGCTGCGCGACGCGATTCGTTGGCCGCGTTGGTGGGCACCCACGATCGCGATTTATTGCAGGTGGTTGCCCGTGGTCTGGTCGAGGCCAAGGACAGCGCCGCCTTGGTGCCCCTTTTACGCTTGACACTCGAATGCCGCGGGCGCGTGGTGGTGTGGGCGCACGAGGCCTTGCAGAGCGACCCACGCCATAACGAACTCGACGCACTGCTGGGCGCGCTGCACTCGGAGTTTGCTGCGGCCAAACGCGCTGCAGCGCATCGGCTGGCTGCGCTGGGCGATGAAGGCGCAGTGGCTGGCCTCTTGGCGGTTAGCAACGAGACGGAAGTGGAAGTGCAATTGGCTGCGCTTGAAGCACTGACGGCTTTCACGCCGACTCACGATGAGGTGCGTGCGCGCATGTTGGATGCGCTGTCATTCGGTGATTTGTCGGTGCGGCAAACCGCGTGTGAGGCGCTGGGGTTGGCGCGCTGCGTCGAAGCTGTGCCCGCACTGATTGTGGTCTTGGGCAGTAATTTCTTGCGGCCAAGGGCGGTGGAAGCGCTGCGTCGCATCGGCGATCGTCGGGGGTTCATCGCAATGCGTCGGCTTGAGCGCCGCACGGCGCTGCGTGCGGAGCAGAAGGCACTGGCGCGCAAGTTGGTGCGCAAGCGCTAAACACTGCTGCGAACACGCGTATGGGCACGGGCGCGGGCTGTCGATAGAGACCGCGGACAGTGCAGTTTTGCACCGCCTAGGGACGGGTCAGCTTGGACATTGGTGAACATCTCATCGCGGCCGGCGTGATTCGCGCCGAGCAGCTTGCGGAAGCGCGTGCTGCAGGCGGTGAGTCTCTCTGCGCAGTGTTGATAGATAAACGCATGGTGGGCGAGAAAGACCTCGTTCAAGCCATTGCTAAGCGTTTCAATTTGGAAGCCGCCGTACTGGATGGTTTGCAGGTCGACGCGGAGGTTTTGAAGTCCTTTCCCGAAGCGCTCAGTCGCGCCACTGGCACTGTGCCGCTGCGGCGTGAGGGTGCCATGCTGGTGGTGGCCACCAGCGACCCGTCCAACGAACCCACTCAGGACCGCATCGCACGCGCCAGCGGATTCTCGGTGCGCTTCGCTATTGCGGGGCCGAAGGCCATTGCTGCTGCGCGTGCTGCGCTGTATTCGCGCGCTGGTACCAAGCCCACAACCGGCACGGTGCCCGGGCCAGCATTGAAGGAACTGGATCAGATCCTCAAGCGCGCGGCTGAAGAAGCCGCGCCAACACCCGATGTGGCCGATGGCGACCCGCGCAACTTGCCCAAGCTGGAGGTGCGCGAATTGGACGCGCCGGTCATGCGCCTAGTCAACGGATTGTTACTGAAAGCGTTGCGCATGCGCGCCAGCGACATTCACATCGAGCCCATGGAAGACGCGCTCCGCGTGCGCTTCCGCGTCGACGGCGAGATGCAAGAAGTGCTACGGCTGGCAAAAGACATGCGCGCCACTTTGTCGTCGTGCATCAAAATCATGTCGGGCATGGACATCGCAGAACGCCGCGTGCCGCAAGACGGCGGCATTAAGTTGGCGCTGGATGAGAAGAGTGCGGTGGACTTCCGTGTGTCGTCACTGCCAGGCATTCACGGCGAGAAGATTGTGATGCGTGTCTTAGGCACAGGGGACTTGAAAAGCTCGATTGATGATCTGGGCTTTGAAGGTCGCCCGTTGGAGCTTGTGCGCGAAGCCATCGCCAACCCTTGTGGAATGATCTTGGTCACTGGGCCAACTGGAAGCGGCAAGACCACCACGCTCTATACCATCCTCGGGCAGCTAAACACAGTGGATGTGAACATCGTCACAGCCGAAGACCCAGTGGAGTACACACTCGCTGGCCTCACGCAGGTGCATGTGCGCCATCAAACGGGACTGACCTTCGAAGCGGCGCTGCGTTCCTTCTTGCGTCAAGACCCGGACATCATTCTCGTGGGCGAAATGCGCGATTACGAGACCGCCAGTATTGCGATCAAAGCAGCTCTGACCGGACACCTTGTATTGAGCACATTGCACACCAATGATGCGCCCAGCACCGTGGTGCGCTTGGTGGACATGGGCATCGAGCCCTACCTCGTGGCCTCGGCCGTGAAGTTAGTAGTGGCCCAACGGTTGGTGCGGCGCATCTGCACCAATTGCCGCGAGGATGTTGACCTTGCGGCGCTGCAGCGCAGCGATCTGGACCAGGGCATTCTTGCTTCGGTCGAGCGCATGTGTCGTGGGCGTGGCTGTGAGCAGTGCAACAACACTGGCTATCGCGGGCGCAACCCTGTATTCGAAGTAATGGCAGTGAAGTCTAAAGAGATGAAACGCGCCATTACGGAAGGTGGAACTGAAGTCCAGGTGGGCCAGATCGGCAAGCGTGAGGGGATGCACACGCTGGCCGACGGCGCAATCGAGCTAGTCAATCGAGGCATTACAACGCTGGAGGAAGCGCGTGCGATTATTCTGGCCGAGTGATCGCGCACCAGCGTCAGCATCCAAGTTAGGAAATGCTTTGTCAGTTCAGACAAGTGTGGACGGGATTGCAGCACGAGCAGGCGGTGCCGTAGGCATCGAGCCTCAGTGGTACTTGGCGCCGCAATACCAGGAAGGTTCACTGACGTTGGCCGGCCCTAGCCGGTTGACGCCGGTAGAACGCGCGTTGCTGGAAGAGCTGGCTACGACCGTCACGCGTGGCCGATTGGAATTGCCCACCACGCCGCAGACTGCGCTGGAAGCCGTGGAAGCTTTGCGCGTTGCGGAAGTGGATTTCGCCGCAGTCTCAGGATGCATCGGCCGCGACATGGTGCTTTCCGCGCTCGTATTGCGGCAGGCCAACTCGCCTTTGTTTGCTGGACGCGCGGCCCGCAGCGTCAGCATTCAAGATGCGTTGGGTCGCATTGGCATCCGCCGCATGCGCGAAGTGATCTTGAGTGCGGTGCTGCGTCGCAGCGCCGATGCCTTGCGCTCGCGCGCATGGGCCGACATGGAGTGGCGCTACGCACTCACCTGTGCTGTGTTAGCCCAACGCTTGGGCAAGCGTTTGAAGCTGGACGAAGAGCAGTGCTACACAGCCGGCCTATTGCACGATATTGGTCGGCTGCCGTTGCTGAGCGCTTTGGAACAACGCGGCGCTTTGCCGGATGTGCCGCAGCCCGACTGCGCCGCCGACATCATTATCGAATGCTTGCATCGCGCGGTGGGCTGCAAGGTCGCCAAGGCGTGGGGGCTGCCGGCGGCGGTAGAAGATGCCACAAGCCATCACCTCAATGGGCGTCTAGCTGATGAGCCGCGCACTGGCGAGTTCCTGTCCACATGCGTTGCGGAGGCAGCGTCGGATTTGTGCCACGCGTTGGGGATCGGACGCTTTCCGCGCCCCTTCGCCATCCTCAGCGCCCCGTCGTTCGCGCACCTCGGCCAAGAACGCAGCACCTTGCTTGCTTGGCTGGATGAAGATGTGCCCGCCGTGTTGAATGCGGGCGACCCCTTCGCTGCGTGAGGACTACTTCTTGCGCGTGTAGCTGATACCCATGTTCTGGTACTCGCCTTCGGGAGTCACCACGAACATGGCGAAATCGTGATGGTCATGGTCTTTCACCGTAGTGACCATGCGGAACTTGGAGGGCTTATTGGTCATGGGGTCGATGAAATCCCAGACGAGGCTCCAAGATTTGGTTTTTGCATCCCAGTCACCTTCGGAGTGCATGATGATCGGCGCCATGCTGTCGACCCATGAGTTCACCCACTTCTTCTTGATCATGTCATAGCCCATGATGGAGTGACCACTGAAGGGTTCGCCCATCATCGAAGAATTGAAGTCGCTGATGAGCCAGAAGTTGCCTGGGGTTTGCAGGCGGGTGCTGCAAGTGCCCGTGGTCTTCATGGGTTCGGAAGCCGCGTCCATTTTCATCCACATGTCGGCGGTGAAGTCGCCTGCGAGTGGTTTCATCAATGCTGATTCGGTACTCACTGGGGCGGCGACTTGGGGCGCCGCGTCTTGCGGTGTGCCCATAGAACTTGCACTAACCCAGAGAATTGCTGCTGCACATGCGGCTACCAGAGAGATGATGAGATTCATGCTTGCTGCTCCTTTGAAGCAGCGACAGACTGTGCAGCAGTGGCAGCAATGTCAAGGGGACGCGGCATGTTTGTGTCTGCGGTGCAAAGCGCATACCGCGCAAAGTCTAGCCAGCCAACTGGGTGCGCACGCGCTCCAGCAACGCCTTGGTGGCGCGGATGCCTTCCGCTTCAGAAAGCTGATTGCCTTCGTATTCGATGCCGACATAGCCGTGATAGGAAGCTGTGGTGACGATGCGCAGCATGCGCAAGTAGTCCGTGTGCGTCTCGTTACCGTTCGTGTCGAAATCATGCGATTTCGCACTCACCGCCTTGGCGAACGGCATCAGCTCTGCGACACCTTGGTAGCGGTCGTATTCCACGCCACGCTCGATGGTGAAGTTGCCGAAGTCCGGCAGGCTGCCGAAGCGCGGGTGGCCCACGCGGCGCATCACGCCGACAAGGAAGGCGCCATCGGACGAAAGCCCGCCATGGTTTTCCACGATGACATTCACTCCAACGCGATCGGCTTGAATCAGCAGTTGTGCGAACCCATCGGCCAGCAACCGCTCTTGCTCTGCGCGCGGTCCGGCAGAGTTGGCATTGACGCGAATGCTGTGGCAGCCGAGGGCGCTGGCGGCTTCTAACCAGCGCGTGTGCTGCTCGACGGCCTTCAAGCGCGCATTCTTGTCTGCGGCACCAAGCTCGCCTTCGCCATCAATCATGATCAACAGCGAGCGCACGCCTTCGCCCGCGGCACGCTGGCGCAGCTCGGCGAGGTAGGCACTGTCGCGCGGCTTGTCCTTGAAGAACGCGTTCACATATTCCACCGCGTCGATGCCATAGTCGCGCCGCGCTACCAGCGGAAAATCGAGATTGTTCAGATCTTTCTTGAACAGCGTGCGGTGCAGCGACCACTCTGCCAAGGAGATGCGGAAGAGGGGTACGGCGTCTGGTTGCGTGCTCGCGCTTGGAACACTCTGCGGGCCCGTGCTGCAGGCGGCGAGCGCTGCGGCGACTGCTGTGGTTCCAAGAAAGGTGCGACGGTTCATTGGTGGGCGTCTCGCGGTGGTAATGAGCGGAATGGCCCGGGCGGAAGTGCGCCGTCTTGGCGCACCAACCGAGCCAGTGCGGAAACATCTTCGTCGCCGTGGCCTGCTGCAAGCAAGCGATCTTCAGCGGCGGCTACAAGTTGCGTCAGTGGTAGTTGCAGGTGTGCAGCGGATGCTTCGGCCAATGCGATGCGGAGGTCTTTGCGATGCAAGGCCACGCGAAATCCGGGCGGGTATTCATCGCGCAGCATGTTGCCCGCGCGGTTTTCCAAAACCCACGAACGCGCTGCGCCGGCGCTGATGGCTTGCAGCACTTGTTCGGGGTCTGCTCCTGCGCCCACCGCCAATGCGAGCCCTTCGGCCAGTGCCTGATAAGTGCCCGCAATGACCACTTGATTCACGGCCTTGGCCACTTGGCCGCAGCCCACGGGGCCCACGCGCACCACGCGAGCGCCCAACAATTGCAGCACCGGCAGGGCGCGCGCGAAATCTGCTTCGCTGCCGCCACACATGATGGCCAAAGTGGCTTTGGCGGCGCCTTCCGGCCCGCCGCTGACGGGAGCATCGACAAAGCCGATGCCCCGTGCTGCCAACTTTGCTGCCATCGTGCGCGTGGCTGCAGGGGCGATGGTGGAGCAGTCGATCACCAGCGAGCCTGCGCTCAGGCCTGCTGCGGCTCCGGTTTCAGGATGCATGAGAACCGTTTCGACATCGGTGGTGTCGCTGACATTCACAAGAAGTATTGCGGCGCCCACTGCAGCCGCGCGCGGTGTGGCGGCGACCCGCGCACCGAGGGCTTCGAGTGCCTGCGCCTTTGCAGCGGTGCGATTGAACACGGCAAGGCTGTGCCCTGCCTTCAGCAAGTTGTGCGCCATGGGCGCGCCCATGGCACCAAGTCCGATCACTGCCATTTGCATGGCCGCATCGTACAGCGCGAGCTTCAGTTCAAGGTCAGGCGCAACGCATTGCTGAGCGCGAAGCCGTTGGCGACGCCGCTGTCCAACATGCACGCTTGCACGCCCAGCACGAGCCCTGCAAGCATCGGATCTTGCGGCAGCGGCAAGGTGAAAGCCGTGCTGCCCGCAGTGCTGGTCAGCATGGGCCCTAGCGGCGCCACGCCGGCTTGCACCAGCATCAACATGCTGTTGATGTCCAACCACACTTCGCACCCACTCGCGATGGTGAGCGGCTGCGCGGCGGTGCCGATGGAGGCGAACACCCAAGCATTGGTGCCTGCGGGTGCTTGATCGAGCACTAATGCAAACCCGGTGTTGCCAAGGGCTGGCAGAATCGGAGCGCTGAGCAGCGCGGTAGAGCCTGCAGAGTTCAGCGAACCAGTCCCGAGCGCTTGCACTGCGGGCAACTGCCCCAGCAGTGCTTCATCCGCGCCCATGTCGGGCGCTGCGTCGCGCACTTCGCCGTCGATGTCTGTGCCCGCGCTGGTGGGGCTTGCTGCACCAATGGCTGGCGAACCGTTGGCCACATGCAGATTGCCTTGGGTGGGGTCGATGAGTTGCGGGTCGATGCTCAGGCTGTGCAGTTCTTGCGCCGACACGCTGCGCCACGCGCTCAAGTTCAAGGAACTGACCATGCCCGAAGGGCCCGAGTGGGCCAGTGGTGCGCCGGTGGCGTCGAACCAGCAATTGTAATCCAGCACTTGCGGGATGCCCGACAGCGTGCCGATGTCTGCGAGCAGCAAGATCGGGCGGTTTGCTGCCACAAATTTCACAACAACGTTGTTGCTGATGTTGGCGGGGGCCGTTTCGCTGGAGCTGCCGGGGTTTACACCGAGCACTGCGAATTGCGGGCCAACCGCGCTCGTGACCGCGAAAGTGTTGCTGCGCAGCACCAAACCGTTTTGGCGGCGCCAACTGACATAACCGAAGCGCGCCAGGGTGTTGAAGCCACCAGCGTTGGTCTGTTGCAAGTTCCAGAAGAAGTTGCTTTCGATGAGCACATTTTGTGGATGGGGCAGGTTGCCGTAGATCACGACGCCGGAACCACCGCAATCGTGAATGCGGCAGCGCCGCACAGCGGCATTCAGAATCTGGCCGTGTTGTGCTTCGGAGTACAAGCTCACAGCGTCGAACGTCGCACCGTGGATCTCGAGGCCTTCCACAGTGGTGTAATCGGCGCCATTCCAGAAGATGCCCATGCTGAGCCCGGTGGCATCCAGCACTGGGTGCTCGCCAGGCGCGGCACGGAAAGTGACGGTGTTGCTAACGGAAGCCCCGGCCCAGTCGGCCAGCACCAGTACCGCGGTGCCATTGCTGCCGTTGATGCCTGAAGTTGTGGTGGTGGCCCAACTGACATTCACAGTGTTGAATGTCATCGGCGCGCTGAATGGGCCAGCGTCGTCATAGATTTCGAAAACCACTGGGCCATTCACGCCAGCGAGTTGCAGCGCGGCCACCGCGCTCGCGAAGTCCGCGTAATTGCTGCCACCAGCGGGCAGCGCAGGGTTGATGGTCTTCAACCCGCTGACTTGGGCACAGAGTGGTGACACTGCGAGCAACAGGACGCCGAGGAGTGCATGTGGTGAGTTCACGCAGGAGAGTACTCCGCCCACTAGCAGCTTGAGAGAAATAAACTTGAATAATAGTCTTATTGGCGCGTGCTGGCAGCTTTCGACACGCCCAGAGTTCCGTTGCGCCGCAGCTTCTGCGCGATGCGTCTAGCGCAGAAATCGAACACACAGTCGGGCAAGCGCCGCACAATCCATACCAGCGCAGCCACGGGGCGCGGGAACGCCACATGCGAACGCCGCGCTATCACCGCGTTGGCCATGACCCGCGCGGCGGCGTCGGTTTCCATTAGGAACGGCATCTTGAAGGCATTGCGGTCGGTCATGGCCGAGCGCACGAAACCAGGCGCGATGTCCAACACGGCGATGCCTTCGTGGGCCAATTCGGCGCGGAGGGAATCAAGGAATGCCGCAAGAGCCGCCTTGCTGGCGCAGTAGGGCGCGGCGCCAGGCCCGGCGCGCCAACCGGCGAGGCTGGTCACCGCAGCCAGCAACGGGGCTGGTGACCGGCGCACATGAGGCAGTGCCAAGAGCAGTGTGTGGATGGCGGCCTCAACATTTACGGCGAGCACGCGGCGCACATCTTCCATGCGCATGCTGTCGGCAGTGGAGGGGATGCCCATGCCGGCATTGGCCACCACCGCATCCAGCCCTCCGATGTGCTGCACCGCTGCGGTCATGGCGGCACGCAACGCCGCGCCATCCGCGACATCTACCGCGTAGCTGCTGAATTGCTGCGGAAACTGTGTGCTTAATTCAGCGCACAGTTCGGTGCGGCGAGCGAGGCCAGCCACAAGGCAGCCGCGCTGCAACAACTCGCGGCAAAGGGCCAGCCCCAAACCGCTGCTGCAACCAGTAACGAGGATGCGTTGGGGTGCTTTCATGGCGTGTGCAGATCCGCAGGACATTCCGGTCAAGGCCTAAGTTGGCGCCGCAGCGTGCGCGCTGCCCTGGGCGTCGAAGTCGCGCAATCGTAGCGGCGGCGCGGGCGGCTGATGAACTTTGCAGGGTTCGCTATCCTGCGCGCCATGGCGGTGGATCGATCTCGTCTCCTGGATGCGGCATTCCTCGCGGCGCTTGACAGCGCGCCTACCGCCGCATCTGCGGCCTCTTTGGATGCAGCGGTGCATGGCAGCGCCTGCAACGGGCGCACTTTGTTGGAGCTGTACGAGTCGCAGGTGATGGCGCGGCACTTAGACCTTGAAGCGCGCGAGTTGAAGCGTCGCAACGAGGGCTTTTACACCATCGGCAGCAGTGGGCACGAAGGCAACGCGGTGCTTGGGCGTCTGCTGCGTGCGACAGACCCAGCCTTTTTGCACTACCGCAGTGGTGCACTAATGTTGGAACGCGCCCGCCAGCAGCCCGGCGCGACGCCGCTTTTCGATGTGCTGCTTTCGTTGGTTGCCTCCAGCGACGACCCCGCATCAGGCGGGCGGCATAAAGTGTTCGGCTCGCCAACGCAATGGGTACCACCGCAAACCAGCACCATCGCTTCGCACTTGCCCAAAGCCCTAGGCTGCGCCTTCGGGATCGAACGCGCACGCGCGCTTGGCGTCGCGCTGCCTATTCCGCAAGACTCTATTGTGCTGTGCAGTTTCGGCGACGCTAGTTGCAACCACAATGTGGCCCAAGGCGCGTTCAACACCGCAGCTTGGTGTGCGCATCAACACTTGCCCCTGCCGTTGCTGTTCTTGTGCGAAGACAACGGCATCGGCATCAGCGTGCGCACGCCGCAAGGCTGGGTGGAGAAGCGCATGCGCGCGCATCCGGGGCTTCACTACGTGGCAGGCGACGGGTTGGATTTGTTGTCTGCCTTTGCTGCCGCCAGCGAAGCTGTGGCCTATTGCCGCGAACGCCGTCGCCCTGTGTTCTTGCATCTGCGCACGGTGCGCTTGTTGGGTCACGCGGGTAGCGATGTGGAAAGCGAGTACCGCGAGCGCAGCGAAATCGAGGCTGCTGAAGCACTGGACCCACTGGTGGCGAGCGCTCGACTGCTCTTGCAGCACGGGCTGGATACAGCCGCAGGCTTGCGCGAGCAGTACGAGTCCATCCGCCGGCGCGTGGCAGCAGCGTCGCGTGAAGCTGCGCGGCGTCCGAAATTGACCAGCGCGGCGCGAGTGGTGGCGCCACTAGCTCCGCTCGATGTTGTCGCGATCGCTGCAGAGGCCGGGCGTGTGGCCGCGCCTGCCGCGCGCAAGGAATGCCTGCATGCAGGAGAGGAACTGCCAGAACTCAGCCTGCGTCCGCGCCATTTGGCTGTGCAGATCAACCGAGTGCTGCAAGAGACTCTCGCCAAAGACCCGGCCACGTTTCTCTGTGGTGAAGATGTGGCGCGCAAAGGCGGCGTCTATCACGTCACGACTGGGCTTGCAGAAACTTTCGGTGATGGGCGAGTGTTCAACACGCTGCTGGATGAAACGAGCATCCTTGGCCTTGCCATTGGTGCCGCGCATCTTGGTTTCGTGCCGCTGCCCGAGATTCAGTACCTCGCGTATTTGCACAACGCGGAAGACCAATTGCGCTCTGAGGCCTGCTCGTTGCAATTCTTTAGCAATGGTGCCTACCGCAACCCCATGGTGGTGCGCATCGCTGCGCTGGGCTACCAAAAAGGCTTCGGCGGGCACTTCCACAACGACAGCAGCACCGCAGTGCTACGCGACATTCCGGGGTTGGTGGTGGCGCTGCCGTGCCGTGGTGACGACGCGGTGCGCATGTTCCGCACAGCGCATGCCGCGGCCCGCGTGAGCGGCGCCGTCGTGGCATTCTTAGAGCCCATCGCGTTGTACATGACCAAAGATTTGCATGCCGATGGCGACGGCTTGTGGTTGACAACCTATCCCGCCCCCGGTGAATCCGTGCCCATCGGAGCAGCCCGCGTGCACGCTGAAGGCGAGGGCGCAGATTTGTGCATCATCACCTATGGCAACGGTGTGTGGATGTCGCTGCGCGCGGCGCACAAGTTGCTTGGCAGCAGCGTGCGCGTGGTGGATTTGCGTTGGCTGCGCCCGTTGGACCGCGCATGCATCGTTGCTGAAGCGCAGCGCGCTGGCCGAGTGCTGATCGTGGACGAAGGGCGTCGCAGTGGCGGTGTGCACGAAGCGGTGGCCGCCGTGATTTTGGAAGAACTGCAAGAGTGCATGCCGCGCGTTGCCACCGTGTGTGGCGAAGACACCTACATTCCCTTGGGCCCTGCCGCCGGAACGGTGCTGCCCAGCGAAGACAGCATTCTGGCTGCTGCGCAACGGTTGCTGGCCGTGCCCCGTGGGGGCAAAGCATGAAGCGCGTAGCACTGCTGTGCCCCGGACGCGGGGCTTATGCGCGGACAGAATTGGGTTCGTTGACGCGCAAGGCCGCGAGCGATGCACGCGCGCAGAGCGTGTTGCAGCGGCTGGACAGCGCACGTAAGGGCGCTGCAAGCGTTGGCGCACTGGATTCTTCCGAGCGCTTCTCGTCGCAGCACCTCGCGGGCGAAAATGCCGCGGCGCTCATCTTCAGCGGAACACTGATGGATGCCGTCACGCTGCGCAGCGACTTGGAACTGGTGGCCGTTGGCGGGAACTCCATGGGTTTCTATAGCGCGTTGGCAGTGTCCGGCGCGCTGGGTTTGGAACAGGGGTTTCTCTTGGCGGACGCCATGGGCACCTACCAGCGCGATGGCGTGGTGGGTGGGCAAGTCATCGTGCCGGTGTGCGATGACGAATGGCGCGCCGACGCTGCGGCGGTTGCTGCCGTCGACGCGGCGTTGCTGCAAGTGCAGCGCGAAGGCCTGCAGGTGGCGCACAGCATTCATCTCGGCGGGCACGCGGTGTTGGCGGGCGACGACGCAGCAGTGAAGCGCTTGTTGCAATTACTGCCCAAGCGCCGCATTGGTGAGCGCGAGTATCCCTTCCAGTTGCTGGGTCACAGCGCGTTCCACACTCCGTTGATGATGCCTACCAGCACTAAGGCGCAGGCGCGCTTCGAAGGGCTCAGTTGGTCTGCGCCGCGCTTGCCGTTGGTGGATGGGCGCGGTTGCGTGTTTATGCCGCGCACGGCGTGCCCGCAAGAACTGTGGCGCTACACCCTTGGCACGCAGGTCACAGACACCTTCGATTTCACTTTGGCGGTGCGCGTCATCCTGCGCGAATTCGCTCCCGACGCGCTGGTGCTGCTGGGCCCGGGCGATTCGTTGGGCAGCCCCGTGGCACAAGTGCTCATTCAAGAGGGCTGGCAGGGTTTGCACTGCCGCAGCGACTTCATCAAGCGGCAGCAGAGCGCAGAACCGATTGTGCTTTCGTTTGCTCGGGACGAACAGCGCGCCTTCGTGGTTTAGTGCGCGTTCAGAGCAGTGCTTGCTGGATGCTGTGCGTCGCTTGCATTTCCGCCGTCGTTAGACGCTGCAACGCTTCCACCAGCACGCCCACCGCTCGCACGCGCAGCGGCCCAGCTTTTAAGTCCTTGGCTTGACGCAAACTGGGCAAGGGGAACGCGCTGTAGCCATCGGCAGGGTCGATGCCCACCAGCACATTGCGGAAGCCTGGGCGACCTGCCTCCATGTCCGCGTGCAGCAAATGTCGCGGCAAGTTGGCCAGCAAGCGGTTGGCACCGATCAATCTCGTCGGGTCGGGGTCGCTGCTTGCAGCGCGCGCGATTTGCACTGCCAGTGCAAGCGCAGCGGTTTGCAGCGATCGCAGCGCCGTGTCGATGGCGGAGAGTTCGGCGGAACTGAGTCCAGCGCGCACTTTCTCGAATTCGCTTGCAGCCCAGCGCGCTTGGGCCACGACATCGAACGCGAGCAAAGTGCTGTCCGCTGCAGCCCACGCGATGGATGCCGTTGTGCAGGCCACATCGCTCGTGCGCCGCCCTTCGGGGTCTGCGAAGCGCTGCATGTATTGGAAAGTGTCGTAGGCCGAGTGATAAACGCCGTAAGGGCCTTCCGATCCGACGCTCACGCTGGGTGTCGCGAAGCGCTGCAAGAAGGGCGCGTGGTCCGATCCACCACCAGCCACCCGTGGCGTCCATTCGGTAGGTTCGGTGCGCGCAGCCAGCGCGGTGCGCACGAAGTGGCCAGCCTCAGGCGCCGCGCTCACAGTGAACTCGGGGCCAGTGATGCTGGCGTCGAGGTTCAAACACAGCGCTTGTCCTGCGTACAGTGCGCGCTCGTGCGTTTCGGCGTATTCCGCGCTGCCGATAATCCCGAATTCTTCTGCATCAAAGGAACAGAAGGTGATGGTGCGTGCTGGACGCAGTCCTTGGGCTGCAAGTCGCCCGATGAGCTCGGCACATTCCAGCAACGCAGCTGTGCCCCCGGCGTTATCGACGCAGCCAGGGCCCCAAGAGTCGCGATGCGCGGACAGCATCACGCTGACGTGCGGGTCTATCGTTCCGCGCACTTCGGCGATGACATTCTGGATGGTGCGCGTGCGCCATTCCGAGCGCGCGCTCAAACGCAGCATCACTTTCGCGTCGCCACCAAGGTGATAGGTGAATGGCAGCGCGCCTTGAAAACCGGTAGGTACAACCGGGCCTCCCAGTGCGCTCAACAGCGTGCTCGCATCGGCGGCCGTGATGGCGATGCCACCGATCGCTGGGATGCCCACGGCGTCTTGCAGCGCCAAACGCGTCGCGCCGGGCAGTGCGCCAACTCCGGGCGTCAGTGGATCGCCCATGATTTGACCGATGTCGAGTGCCGAACCCCGCTGCAATGAATCCATCGGACGCCACGGGCCCTTGGGCCACACATCGCCGCGCACAAAACCGTCATCTTGCGGGTCGCAGTAAAGCACCAGCGCCGCCAAGCCATGCTCTGCAGCGATGCGCAGCTTGGTGCCGCGATAACTGCCGCCATAGCGCGCAATGCCGATAGCGCCTTGCACTGCGACTCCTGCGCTGGCCACCGCAGCGTAGTCCGCCGCCAACCCGCGGTTCAGATAGACCACACGCCCCGTGGCTTCGGTGTCTGGCGAAAACGCGAGCACTGGCAGCATTGGCGTGCTCTCTGCAGCTTGCGCCAAGGGTGCTTCGGTCAGCGTGGCCTTCCACGCGAAGGGCGCCAGCATTTCTACACTCGCTTCGAGTGGCCACGGAAGCAGCACTTCGTGTTCTTCGATGCGCGCGTTCAAACCGTGCAAGAGGAACTGTTGTTGCACATGCAATGCCGCCAGCCGCGATTCCGCGCTGCCCGCGAGGCGCGAATTGTTGCTGAGCGTTTTGAGATGCGCGCTGCACCGTGCGGGGCTGGTGTGGGCGCGCATGCGCGCCAATGCCAACTGCATTTGCGGCGCGGCGACAGAAGGAGCCAGCCCGCGAGTGGCGGGAAGTTTGGAATCAGGCTCTGCGGGCCCCAGCTCGGCACAGGCCGTGGCCAGCAGCAGCAGCAGGACAAGGCGATGCAATTTCATGGGCAGATTCTGATGTCGCGATGCGGACGGCTCAAGCCAGCACGGCGCGCAGCACGTTGCCGCGCGCACCTTGCAGCTTGAGGCCCAACGCGTGGGCCACGGTGGGGGCTACATCCAAAGATGATCCGCCGTTGCGCACGAGGCCTAAGGATTTGAACGCCGGCCCGCAGAAAAGCAGGGCCATGCGCGGCGGTTCTTTCGCATCGGCCACAGGGCGCGGCAGAGCTGCCAGCACCAGCGATGCCGTTGTTGCAGCTATCTCTGCCAGCCCGCGATCCAACCCTGCAAACCATGCGGAGCGATTGTCCTCGGGTGCATCCAACAACAGCGTTGTTAGAGGCGCATTCATGCGCGTCGAGATTCTGTTCGCTGCTTGCACCGCAGTGAAAAGCACCTTGTCGGCGCCGCTGCCTGGGTCCAGCAACCCGGCCGCGATGGTCTCGCGCAAGGCCAACGCTGTTGCGCTGCTGCGTGCTGATTGCCCCAACACTTGCAGTGCCATTTCCAGCGCAGGGCTAAGCGCCGCTGGTGGCGGCAGCGTGCAGCGACTCATTCCCTGAGCACTGAAGCGCAGCGTCGAGAGACTTTCCGGCACAACGGTGTGCAGCGCTTCCACAGGGCCGGAAGCGATGAGTGGGCAACAGAGGTCCGCGCGCAAGGCCAGTTCAGCGACGCTTGGCTGCAGTTCTGCGTTCAGCGCAGCGACATCATTGCTGCGCAGCAGCGCGTTCCACTGCGAGGTGGCGTCGTTGCCGACGGCTTTGGCCGCGGCGTATACGCTGCCAGCTGCTGCCAACGTCTTCCATGCCGTGAGCGCGGTCATTTCTTCGGGTGCCGCGTGCCGCACCACCGCGAAAATGATGCGGGGCGCTGCGGCTAGGTTGCGCCGCCACAGTGCCGCAGCCAGCAACGCCGCACCGATGCCAAGAGCTTCACGCCGCGTATTCATGGCCCGTACCTTCTGGACTCTGCACTGAAGAGAACCGCCGCCACCAGTTCGTTGCGTTGCGCGGCGGGCGTCGAGCGGAACAGTTCCAACTCGGCCGTGCTGGGAGAGCGTTGCAAACAGCGCTTGATGCAGTCGCTCCACGCGGCTTCGTCGGCGGGCGCGGTCAGCGTCAGTAACAGCGGCAGCGTGGCCACTGCATCAGCACCACCGATGGCGCGCAGTTCTTGCGTGCGCCGTTCGACTTCGCCCGGCCGGGGCAGGCGCGCTAACCCGTGCACGATGGCGGCCGCCACCAGTTGGTCAGGTGCCATGTTGCGCGCTGCAGCTTTGCTCCGCTGCTCAGGACTCAGCCATTCCAATTGCAGCGCGGCGAGTGCACGCGGGTCTTGCGCTACACGGAAAATGGCACGGCGTGTGCCATCCGCATCCAAGGCTGCGCCCAAGCACCTGCGTGCTTCGCCTTCAACGAGCCTGCGGAAAAACCCCGGCTGCCGCGCGAGGATGTTCAGCAGATCTTCCGCTGATGCTCCGCGTTCCCCGAACAAGGCCACGCGCTCGCCGCGCAACATGTGCTCCGCGGCGGTGCGTAGGTCTGCATCGTCACACTGCGGGGCAGGCAAGTACATGCGCAGCAAGGCAGCCGCCAACATCGTGCGATCGGTCTCGCTGATTAATGCAGCCTCTGCCAATTGGCGCATGGCTTCGGGCAGGCTCATCGACCCGCTCGCCAATGCACTCACCATGCCTTCTGGTGGCTCGCCCGTGCGCAGCGGTGCCGCCATTTCTGCGAGGCGCGCGCGTGCACATTCTGCGTTGGCGAGCAGTGCTGTGATGCTGTCTGCTGCGCTGCTGTGGAGCGCTTCGCTCAACTCGTCGGGCAGGGGCGGGCGGCGCAAGAGGTCGAGGTACAGCGCGGTCACTGCACGGCAGTCCGGCGCAGGGCCAGTAAGACGGCCTTGACCATCCAGGAGCCCCGCGGCCTGCACTTCCGCGAGCTCTCTGAACTCGCCGCGCACACGACAGCGGCCAAGGACAGCCCATGCGTCGTCGGCAGCAGGTTGCAACTTGGTCAGGCGTCCTGCAGCCGCACGCTGTTCGGTCAGCAGTTCGTGTTCTGCGCACCACTGCATGAGTGCGCGCAGTGCGACAGGGTTGCGCGCGCGGCTGGCACGGGCGTTGTGGATGGCGTTGTAGTCAGGCTTGAACGCAACGGCATTGATGCTGGCGATGGTTTCTGTGCTGACGCGCAGCGGCGGGCCACCGGCGCTAGGCTGCAACAGCAGCGTTTCGCAGTCGCCGCCATCGAGGAGTTCGCCTTCGTGCACCGTGCCGTCCCGCAGCTGCACGCGCCGCACTGGTGCCGACGGCGCGGCGGGCGCTGCAGTAGGTTCTGTTGTCTCGGGCTCAGTGGCATCTGGCGCTGCTGCGTCCTCTGCATTGTGGCTTGGAGGCAATGTGCCGCTTGCGGGGCCTGGCACTGTCACTGGCATGTTGTCCGCGTGCAAAGGCGTTGCTGCATCCGGCACCGGGGCGGCATCATGATGCGACGCGGCAGCGGAGTCCGGTGCTTCAGCGGCAGAGAACTCGAGAAACAGAAAGAAACCTGCAACGGCTACAGCCACGAGACTCAGCATCAGCGCCAGCGCCTTCGAAGCACTTCGCGAAGGTGGCGTGGTGAGTGCCGCAGCGTCGACTGCTGCGGATGCGATGGTGATAGTCAACTGCTGCAGTTCGCAGCGCACGGCGCCGAAGCGCAACTGCTGCCCACCGCGCGCCGCAGTGGGGGCACTAATGCGGATGTCATCAACGAAGGTGCCGTTGCTGCTGTCCAAGTCGGTCACCAGCACATGGTCTTGCGCAGGTTCTAGGCGCGCATGGAAGCGCGAGATGGTGCTGTCCTCGAGGCGAATGGTGGCGTTGTCGCCGCGGCCGACTAGGGCCCCAGCATGAGGCAGTGGCACGGTGCGATCATCGAGGATCGCGTTGCGGATGCGCAGTTGGAAGGGCGGGGCGGGCATGGCGACCGCTGCGATGGTATGCGCTGCGCCGCACCTGCGTGCGCGGCGTGGCGCGGAGAAAAAGGGAGACCCCGGGGGGAATCACTCGGCCCGGGGTCTCAGTTGTTCGACGCGCGCACGCGTGCGGGTTACGGGTCCGCACACGAACAGCAGCGCCGAAATTCGTGCCTCATGGAGCACAGGCACAGCCGGGGAAAACGGTCGCGCCTCCCAAAGGCTTCATGGAAGCCAGTGGGAGGGTCAATATAGGCAGGTGGTTCCAAGGGGTCAACGCATCCTGCCAAGGAATCTTGAGCAACGGACTTCGGTTGGCATTAATAGCCATAGTAGTATGCTAAACAACAACTTACGTCAAAGCTGTCTTTCAGGACGCCAGCTGCCTTCTTAGCAAGGAGTAGGGTTGAGGCGGAATGGAGCCGTTCGGCGGTAGCGGAGCTCCGTTTGGGGAATATCGCCCCAAAATCATCGTCAAAGGCCGATCGGATCGCGTCCGGATTTCTCATGCAATCTCGCCTGATGCTGCTCTTGCTCGCTTCGGTCTGCTGCCTCGCAGGACTGTGGCTGCTGCTTTGGACACCGGCGCCGTTGGTTGATCGTGTTGGCGGCACGCGGACGGATACTGCCCACGACGGACCTGCTGCGTCGAATCGTCCCATTCTTGCGCGACCCCTGCCGACGGAGGCAGCCCACGGCAGCCTCGCGCTGCGCGAGTTAGCTGCTGACGACGCGTCCTTGGTATTGCATGGTGGGTGCCGCAGCCATGAGGGCATGTCGCTTCAGGGCGTGACGCTGCAACTTGCGTTGGCCGAGCGCACAGCGGGAGTGCTAGTGCTTGGGGCTGCAGTGGCCAATGGGCGCAGCGACGCGAAAGGCGCCTTCAGTCTTGCTGGCGTGTTGCGTCGCGGCGATCGCTATGTGTTGCAGGCCGAACACGAGCAGTGGGGACGCTGGTTATCCGACATCATCGATCCTCTCCGCGGCGCGACGCTGTGGCAGGATGTCATTCTCGGATGCCCCGGCGTGGTGGATGGTCGCGTGGAAGATCGCTCAGGCACACCAATCGTCGGCGCCACGGTGCGCCGCGAGGATGCACCGCAGACGCGCATCGCTTGTGCCAACGACGGAACATTTCACATCGAGAGCGTGCCCGCGACAGGGGTGCAGCTGCGAGTCAATGCGCCCGGCTTTCGTTCGCAGGTGCGCAGCGTGAAGCCCGGCGAGACGTGCGTGTGGCAATTGGCGCCTGGCCTTGCAGTGGCTGGCACAGTGGTTGATGTTGTTGCGCACAAGCCTGTGCGCGGTTTGCGCGTCACACTGCGGCCCACCGATGGTGGCGCGAGCGAGTATGCAGAGTTCAGCGATGCGCTGGGCACGTTCCGCTTCGAAGGCGTTGACGATGGCATCTTGCTGCTCTCGGTGGATGGAGCACTGGCGGCGCCGCGCAATGTCAGTGCAGGTTGCGACCCGGTGCAGATCGAAGTCACGTTGGGTCCGCGGATCGAAGGTGTGCTGCTGGCGGCGGATGGCAGCGCTGCACGCAGCGGTCGTGTGGCGTTGGTGCTTTTCGCAGAATCCGGCGCAGGTGCGTTGCCGTTGCAGGCTTGGAGTGCCGTTGACGGGCAAGGCCGCTTCAGCGTGGCGGCGCGCAGCGCAGGAACTTGGTTTGTAGTGGCGGAAGGCCCCGGCAGTGCGCGCGTGATGTCTGGGCCCGTTACGGCGCCAGGCACAGCGCGCTTGCAGCTTGCGGCTGGTTGCGTCGCTCATGGACAAGTGATCGATGAACGCGGCGTCGCGGTGGTGGGTGCAGCGATAGTGTTTCGGCGCGTGGTTCCAGCGCGCGTGGCGGCCAGTGGCAGCAGCGCGAGCGGTGTCGGCACCAGCACCCAAGTGCACTCCGCAGCGGATGGCAGTTTTGCCTGCAACAACCTCGCGCCTGGTGAGTACGACCCTGAAGTGACGCATCCATCGTTTGTGGCGCGGCGCTTGGCGCGCGTGGCATTTGCAGCATCCAATGTCTCGATGGCGCCCATCGCGCTCAGCCGCGCGGGCGAATTGGAAGGCCTTGTCCTCGACAAGAAGGGCAACGCCGATGCCACGGCAGTAGTGCAATTGGTTCATGAAGGTGGTGCTCGGCATGTGGTCAGCACCGATGCCTCGGGGAAGTTCAGCCTGATGGCGCTTGAGCCTGGCCTGTGGCAGGTTGGTTTGGTGCAAAGCGAAGGGGTGCTGCTGCAAGGGGCATCAGTGAACACACAACTCAAGGCAGGCCAGCGCACATTTGTGCGCATCGACGGCCGCTGAATCGATACTGGGAGCGCGCGATGAAGAATTCACAGTGGGGAACAGTGCTTTGGATATTGCTGGTGCTGGCCGTCTTAGGCGGTGGCGCATGGATGTTGTTGGGCGACGAAGGTGAGCAGTTGCCAACACAGGGGCCCGAGCGAGCACTGATTCCGGAAGACGCTGCGACCAAGCCGACGCTGCCAACAGGGCCTGCGATTGCTCCCGTGCCCTTCGATCCCAAGGCCGACCGCGATGCTTCTACCGCCGTGCTCGACGGCGATTCGACGGGCATCTATGCCAGTGGCCTCGTGACGGACCCAGCAGGGCACGGCATCGCCAATGCGCTGGTGGAATTGGTGCAGGATTTGTCGGCGCTGAAGAGCCGCTTCCAAGAGGGCGAGACTCTGATCAAGTTGCGCACTGGACGCGACGGTGAGTTTCGTTTCGAGAATCTGATTTCCGGTGACATTTATGTGATTCGCGCGAGCCATGCGGATTGGACCACCGCGCGCAAGCACCCCATCGATGCGGCTGATGCGACGACGTTGCAACCAGTGTTGGTTTTGGAGCGGGGCTTCAGCATTTCTGGGCGCGTCACTGGCAGCAGTGGCGAACCGCTGGAAGGCGCGATTGTTGAAGTGCACGACCTTGGCGTGCAAACATATGAGCCGGTGGTGCCGCCAGAGCGTCAGGGCACTTCCGGAGCAGATGGGCGTTATGTGGTGGCGCACTCCAGCGCGGGCTTGAAAAAAATGATCGTGCGCTGCAAAGGCCGCGCGATCGATGGGCGCAATGCCATCGACCTGCGGGCCGATGTGGGCGATGTGGATTTCGTGTTGGACACTGGGCTCAGCATCAAGGGCGTGGTCCTCGATGCGTTGACGCGGCGCCCGGTGCCCGGCGCCATCATCACGGCACGCCCGCTGAATTTCTTGGTTACGACCGCGCCACAAAGTGGTGGCGAGTCCGGGCGCGGCGAAGACGACGACAACAACACAGAGATGAAGGCCCGCGAAAGCGCGCGCCGTGTTGCTGCAGGGTTGCGGCCTACCGAAGCCATCGCAGAACTGAACCCGGGCAGGCAGATCCAACCACACCAGATTCAGCAGAAGGCGTTCTTGCTGGGCGATGCGCGCAGCGACGAGCAGGGCAATTTCGTTCTCGAAGGCTTGCTGAGTGCGCGTTACCTGTTGGTAGTGCGTTGCCGCGGCTTCCAACCCAACAATGGGTTTGCCGCCGATGCTGGCGCTGATGCAGTGGAAGTGTCGTTGCAGCCGAGCGCATCCATCTGTGGTCGCGTGGTGGACGGAGTCACAGGCGAGCCCGTGCAACGCTTTAGCGTGGCGCTGGGTGCCGGGCCGGATCCCGCGTTCATCACCGCGCAGATGCGACAACGCTTCAACAACGCAAATGGCGAGTTCACTTATCTGGATGCGCGACCGGGCACCGTGGTGCTGATTGCTGAATCCGACGGGTTCGCCGGCGGCCGCAGCGATCCGATGAACATCACTTCGGACCAACGCATTGATGGCGTGATCTTGCGGCTTGAGAAAGGTGCGACAGTGCGCGGCACAGTGAGCGGTTCCGATGGCAAGCCTGTTGCAGGGGCACGCGTGACGCTCGGCAATGCGACGAGCGCCATGCCCGACAACCCGTTCACCAGAGTGTTGTCGGAGCAATTGCGTTCGGCATCGCGCAAACGCGCCGTGAGCACCGCGGATGGCACTTGGCAGATCCAAGGGGTGTTGGCGGGCAGCTACAAGGTGTCGGCCGAACACAACGACTACAGCGCGGCGGAGTCTTCAGAAATCAGCAGTGACGGGAAGAGTGAAGTGGTGGTGCCCGTGCTGACCATGTCGCGCGGCGGCACCATCAAGGGCATCGTGAAACGCAAGGATGGTGCGCCCGATCCACAAGCCACCGTCATGATTTCATCATCGGAACCAGGCGTGATGTGGAGCCGATCCGTCACCACGAGTTCTGATGGCAGCTACGAAGTGCGCGGCCTGAAAGCCGGCGGTTACCGCTTGGTGGCCACGCAGCGTCAAGGCGAAGTGGACTTGCTGGCCATCTTGAAGCGCGCGCAAGACCCGGGCGCCGCCGTGTATGTCGTGGACGGCCAAGTGCACCAGCACGATCTATAGTTGGAGCGCCTGCGCGCGCACTTCGCGCGCGCAGCAAGTTCAGTTCTTCGAGGAGCAGTCAGGCTTGTCGCACTTGGCAGGGTTACCGCCACAGGGTGGTGCAGGCACATCTTTCGCGGCGTCCTGCTTCCAAGATTCGCTGCGATAGTCCGTGCCGTAGAAGCCGCTGCCCTTGAACAGCACCGCTGCGCCGCCGCCGATCAAGCGCTCGTAGCGTGACTTGCGGCACTTGGGACAGCGCCGCAACGGGTCGTCGCTCATCTTCTGCGTCACTTCCGCTTGGTGCCCGCACGCGCGGCAAACATAGTCGTAAGTAGGCATCAGACGGCCCCGGGCGGCAATTGCGTGGAAACCACAACGCGCGCTGGGCGAATGACCAAATCCGCAAGCAGGTAGCCCTTCTCTTGCACCAGCAGCACTGTGCCTGGAGGCACATCGGCACGCGGCTCTTGGCCGATGGATTCGTGGAAGCGTGGGTCGAACGCGCCGCCCTCCGGCGAGACAGCAGTGACACCACACTCTTGCAGCGCACGCGGCAGCGCAGCGCACACCATCTGCACACCAGCGATCACAGCTTCTTGGCTTTCCGCGCCCGCGCTGCGCATGGCGCGTTCAAGATTGTCGAAGCAGGGGAGCAGCGCTCGCACTGCGTCGCGCACAGCAAAACGCCGTGCTTGCTCGCGGTCTTTCGCGGCGCGCCGTTGTAGGTTTGCGAGGTCTGCGCTGACGCGCAGCCAGCGGTCATTGGCTTCTGCCAGTGCGCGCGTCAGGTCGTCGCCCGCGGAGGCGGCCTCAGGATTGGGCGCCGCTGCTGCTGGGGTTTCCTGCGATGCAGCGGTGTCTTCACTTTGTGGGTTTTCTTCAGGAGTCATGGCATCACTCGAAAATCTGCTTCACCTTGCGGAAGAAGCCGGTTTGTTCTTTCTTCCCCTTGTCTTCCTCGAGCGCGCGCAGTTGTTCCCACAAGGGGCGCGACTTGGCGTCGAGGCGCGAGGGAATGTCGATGCTCACCAGCACGATGATGTCGCCGGTGCCGTGTGCGCGCACATCAGGCAAGCCTTGGCCGCGCATGCGGAAGCGCGCGTTGGGTTGCGTGCCCGCAGGGATTTTCAGGCGCGCGTTGCCTTCCAAGGTGGGCACCTCGACCTCTGTGCCCAAGGCCCCTTGCGCTGCGCTGAGCGACAGTTCCACCAGCAGATCGCGCCCGTTGCGCGTGAACTGTGGGTGCTCCGTCACTTCGATCGCGCACAACAAATCGCCGCGACTGCCGCCTTCGGTGCTGGGCTCGCCTTCGCCCCGCATGCGCACTTCCATGCCCGTTTCGACGCCTGCAGGGACATTGACGGTGATGCTGATCTTCTTGGGGCGAAGGCCCTCACCTTTGCAGGTCGGGCAAGGATCTTTGATGATGGTGCCACGGGCTTCGCAGCGCGGGCATTCGCGCTGCATCAAGAATCCGCCGTGGTTGATGGTGACTACGCCGCGGCCCTTGCATTGTGTACAGGATTCGGGCTTGGTGCCCTTCTTTGCGCCGTTGCCGTTGCAGTCGCCGCACAATTCATTGCGCGTGACTTCCAGCTTGCGTTGCACGCCGGTGCGCACTTCGGCAAGCGACAGGCTCAGGCGCACTCGCAGGCTGCGGCCATGAGCTGGCCCGCGGCGCCCGCCGCCGAACATTTCGCCAAACGAGCCTCCGAAACCGCCTTGACCACCAAAGATGTCGCCAAAGTGACGGAAGATGTCTTCCGCGTTGTTGAAGCCTTGCCCGCCGCCATGATCGGCACCCGCATGCCCGTATTGGTCGTAACGCTGGCGCTTTTCTTTGTCGGAAAGCACTTCGTAGGCGGACGCAGCTTCTTTGAAGCTCGCTTCGGCCTGCTTGTCCCCGGGGTTTTTATCGGGGTGGTATTTGAAGGCGAGGCGCCGATAGGCCTTCTTGATGTCTTCTTCCGCCGCGTCGCGCGCAACGCCCAGAACATCGTAATAGTCGCGCCGTTCGCTCATCGTGATAGGGAAGCGCGGGCAGAGCGCCGTGGCGCCCTGCCCTCCGAGGCCATGTTCAGGACACAGCCCCGCTCACGGTTTTCTTGTCGTCCTTCAGTTCCGTGATGGTGGTGTTGGTGGTCAGCATCAACCCCGCGATGGAAGCCGAATACTCGAGAGCCAAGCGCGTGACCTTCACTGGGTCGATGACGCCAGCCTTCACGAGGTCTTCGTATTCACCTGTCATGGCGTTGAAGCCGGTGTTGCCGCTGCGTTCGAGCACATTCTCGACCACGACTTGGCCGTCGTAGCCCGCGTTGTCCGCGATCTGCGCACAAGGCGCACGCACGGCTTCCAAGATGACATCCACACCAGCGCGCTCGTCTTCGCTGCGGCACTTCTTGCGCGCCGCTTCGATGGCCGGGACGCAGCGCAGTAGGGCGATACCGCCGCCAACCACGATGCCTTCTTCCATAGCCGCGCGTGTGGCGTGCAGTGCGTCTTCGACGCGATACTTCTTCTCGGCCATCTCCTTCTCGGTGGTGGCGCCGACGCGAATCTCGGCCACGCCGCCTGCGAGCTTGGCGAGGCGCTCTTGCAGCTTCTCGCGGTCGTAGTCGCTGGTGGTGGTGGCGAGCTTGGCGCGGATCTGCTCGATGCGCTCCTTCATGGCGCGCTTCTCGCCGCGGCCTTCGATGACCAGAGTTTCTTCCTTGCGCACTTCAACGCGCCTAGCTTGGCCAAGGTCTTCCAAGGTGAGCGATTCGAGCTTGCGGCCTTGGTCCTCCGACACAAAGGTGCCGCCAGTGAGGATGGCGAGGTCTTCGAGCATTGCCTTGCGGCGATCGCCGAAGCCAGGTGCCTTCACCGCGCACACATTGAGCACGCCGCGCAGACGGTTGATGACCAGCGCGCTCAGTGCGTCGCCATCGATGTCCTCGGCAATGATCAGCAAGCTGCGTCCGGTTTGGGCCGCGCGTTCCAGCACGGGCAACAATTCGCGCAGGTTCGAGATCTTCTTCTCGTGGATAAGCAACAGCGGCTCGTCCAATTCTGCGATCATCTTGGTGGCGTTGGTGACAAAGTAGGGGGAGACCCAGCCCTTGTCGAAGGACATGCCTTCAACGACGTCGCACACCGTTTCGATGCCCTTGGCATCCTCCACGGTGATCACGCCGTCTTTGCCCACCTTCTCCATGGCGTCGGCTAGCAACTCGCCGATGGAGGCGTCGTGGTTGGCGGAAACAGTGGCCACTTGCGCCACTTGAGCGCGTCCCTTCACGGGGCGAGCTTGTTCCTTCAACGCTTCGACGGCGGCCTCAACGGCCTTGTCGATACCGCGTTTCACCGCCACAGGGTTGCAACCTGCAGAGAGGTGGCGCAGTCCGGCGCGATAGATGGCTTCGGCCAACACAGTGGCGGTGGTGGTGCCGTCGCCAGCTTTATCGTTGGTCTTCTTGGCCACTTCGTTCACCAACTTCGCGCCCATGTTCTCGAAGGGGTCTTCCAGTTCGACCTCCTTCGAAACCGTGACGCCGTCCTTAGTGACCGTGGGGCCACCGAAAGACTTGTTGAAGAGCACGTTGCGGCCGCCGGGTCCGAGGGTGACTTTCACCGCTCTAGCCAGCTTGCCGAGACCCGCGAGGATCTTGGCGCGTGCATCAGCCGAGTACAGGATTTGTTTCGCCATGTGTTTTGACCTCAGGCGAACTTCGCCAGGATTTCACTCTCGCGCAGGATCTTGAATTCCTTGCCGTCGACTTTCACATCGGTGCCGGAATACTTGCCGTACACCACAGTGTCGCCCTTCTTCACGCCCAGTTGCCCGCGGCTGCCATCTTTGAGCATGCGGCCGGGGCCGACGGCCACAACCTTGCCCTGCTGCGGCTTTTCCTTGGCGGATTCTGGAAGGATCACACCTCCAGCGGTGCGTTCCTCGGCTTCGAGGGGCGTCACAACAACACGGTCATCGAGGGGATTGATCTTGACAGCCATTGGATTCTCTTCTCCGTGAATTTGGTGCGCGTTCAGCGCATCAGTCCATGTGTTCGTGAGCTTCGTCGCCACCTGCATCGTCTTCTTGCTTGGGCACATCGGTGATCAAGCATTCGCACGAGATGAGGACAGTGGCGACACTGGCCGCATTAGTGAGTGCCGCTGTGGTGACCTTGCAGGGGTCGATCACACCGTCTTCCACCAAGTCGGTGCAGTTATCCGTTTCCGCGTTGTAGCCATACGCAAACTTGCGTTCGCGCAGCACTCGCGCTGCGATGACGGGCCCGTGGCCGCCAGCGTTTTCGACGATCTGGTGGAACGGCGTCTTGAGCGCATCGCGCAGGATGGTGGCGCCGATGAGCGCATCACCCTTTAGGCCGTCGAGGCTGAGCAGCGCCGATGCGCGCAACAGCGCCGTGCCGCCACCTGGCAACACGCCTTCTTCCAGCGCAGCCTTCACTGAAGCCAACGCGTCCTTGATGCGCGCCTTGCGCTCTTTCAATTCGGTTTCAGTGGATGCACCCACATCAATCTGGGCCACGCCGCCGGCCAGCTTGGCGAGGCGCTCTTCAAGCTTCTCGCGGTCGTAGCTGCTGTCGGTTTCGGTGATCTCGTGGCGAATCTGCTTCACGCGCGCAGAAAGATCTGCCGCAGAGCCGCCGCCTTCGATGATGGTGGTGTTGTCAGCGGTGATGGTCACCTTGCGCGCCACGCCGAGGTCGGAGAGTTCCAACTGCTCTGGGTCGACACCCGTTTCTTTGAACACGGGCTTCTTAGCGCCGGTCAGAATGGCGATGTCTTGCAGCATGGCCTTGCGCCGGTCGCCGTAGCCAGGCGCCTTCACGGCAACGCAATCCACTACGCTGCGCAGCTTGTTCACCACCAAAGTGGCCAGCGCTTCACCATCAACATCCTCGGCGATGATGAGCAGCGTCTTCTTGGCTTTGCTGGCCTTCTCGAGCAACGGGATCAACTTCTTAACGCTGCTGATCTTGTCTTCGTGAATTAGCACCAAGCAGTTGCGGTACTCGCATTCCAGCGTGCGCTGATCGGTGGCGAAATGGGGCGAGAGGTAGCCGCGGTCGAACTGCATGCCCTCAACCACCTTCACACTGGTTTCCGTGCCCTTGCCTTCTTCGATGTTGATCACGCCATCTTTGCCCACCTTCTTCAGCGCGTCGATGAGGATGGTGCCAAGAGCCTTGTCGTTGTTGGCCGCGATGCTCGCGATTTGCACTAAGCGTTCTGGCGTGTCGAGGCTGACCTTTACGGCCTTGTCGCGCAGCAGCGTCTTCACGCGCTCTGCCGCTTCGAGGATGCCGCGATTGATCGCAGCGGTGTTGGCGCCCACGCTCAGATGGCGCAGGGCGTTCAAGAAGATTGCCTCGGCGAGCACCGTGGCGGTTGTGGTTCCGTCACCCGCAACATCGTGGGTCTTGGAGGCCGCTTCCTTGAGCATCTGGGCGCCCAAGTTCTCGTACTTGTCTTGCAAGTCCACTTCATCAGCGACGGTGTAGCCGTCCTTGGTGATGGTGGGCCCGCCCCAACCACGATCAATAACCGCCGTGCGACCGCGTGGGCCCAAGGTGGTCTTGACTGCGCGAGCCAATTTCGTGACTCCCTGCTTCAGGGACTCGCGGGCTTCCGCATCAAAGCGCAGTTGCTTCGCCATACTGACACTCTCCTCGTGAATGCTGGTGGGGGCCGATGGCCCGATGGGCCGCGCAGGAGCCACCGATCCCTCATGGGAACGGGCATCCTCGCGTTGGTGGTTTAGCAAACTCGGGACCAGAGAACACCCGTGCGGCTTCGCAAGTTCCAGAAGTGTGCAAGTCTCTACCACCACAACAGCTGCGATAGCTATGCGCCGGCGCTGTCAGCGTGTCAGCCGGGCCCTGCTCGGTGCGCTGTGCTGACAACTTGGCAGCCAGCCACAGCCGCACGCCGTGCCTGTTACAACAACGGCCCACTTCCTCCCATGCGCACAGGGCTCATGCTTCTTGTCGGTTTCATCGGGGCGGCCTTCGCGCAGGCCCCCGTAGGCGTGCAGGCACTGGGGGCGGCGGCTTGCCGCGCCGAATTGATCGGGTTTGACGCAGCCAACGGCTTTCTGCTGCGCCGTGACGGCAAGGATTTGTTTGTGCCTTTCGAAACCACCGTCGCCCTGACGGCCGACCCCATCGCGGCTCTCATCAAGCCCAGCGGCATCCGCGTGACGCTCTTAGATGGAACCACTTTGCATGGCGTGCCTGGGGCCGCTGACCGCGATGGTTTTCCATTGGAAACGCAGGGCGCCGGTGTGCTGCCGCTGCTGTTGGATTGCATTGAACGCATCGACTTCGCAGAAGCTGAATTGCCCGCAGCGAGCGCCGACGACGATGTGCTTTGCTTCAGGCGCAGTTCCAGTGTCGATGCATTGTCCGGAGAAGTGCTGGCCTTCGGTCGTGATGGGGTGCGTTTCCGCAGCGCCGCAGGCGAACGCACTTGGAATGCGCAGCGCGATGGCGTTGTTGGTTTGAAGCTCCGCACGCAGGCCGCAGTGCAAACCGCTGCTGCGCCCAGCGCCGTGGTGACGCTCAAGGATGGCAGCCGTTTGAGCGGCACACTCACGGGGCCGGGATTGCGCTTGCGCTTGTGTGGTGGCGCAACGGCCATGCTGGACTTGGCGCGCGTTGCAGTGATCGAACCGCGTTCCGCTCAGTTCATGCGTTTGTCGGACGCAGCCCCCAGCGCTGTGCTGCACCGTCCCTTGCTGGATGGAACGCAGCTTCCAGCATTTGCTTGCGACCGCGGACTCGCGCCCGGCAGCCCGCTGCAGACGGGATCGACGCAGTGGCGCCGCGGCATCGTGTTGCGCGCGTACAGCGAAGCGTCATGGGATATTCAAGACCGCGGCTGGCGCCGGTTTTCAGCGCATGTGGGCGCGGATGCTGCGCAACTGCGTGCGGGTGTGCGCGCGACGGTGCGAGTGCAAGTCTGCGCCGACTCGATCGTGCTGTGGCGCAGCGACGAGCTCGTCGCTGGTGAGAACGCAGTGGCGCTGGATGTTGCCATCCCGCGCGGGGCGAAGGCTCTTCGCGTCATCGTGGAACACGCGACATCGCGCGCCACCGGTGCGTGTGCGGTCATCGCCGACGCGCTGCTGCACTCACCGTGACCATGCTGACCAACGCGTTGCATGCTGGTGTGCAGTGGCAACGCCCTGCGTGGGTGTTGGTCGCGCTGTTGGCCACCGTGGGATTGAGTGTGTGGTCATGGCGCCGCGGGCGGCGCGGTGCGGGTGCGCTCAGCGGATTGCTGCTGCGCAGCAGCGCAATGCTCGGGTTGGCGCTGCTGGCTGCGGGCCCAGAGAGTGCGCAGTTCACAGATGAAACCACTGCAACGCTGGTAGTGGGTGGACGCGCTGTCCCGCCCGGAGCCGTGCGCGCTGCGCGTTGGGAGCAAGTGCAAAGCGAAGCTGCGGCGACGCTGTGGTTGCCGCCCGTTGCAACACCGTTGTCACTGAGCGACAGCTTGCATGTAGCGCTTTTGCTGCCGCAGTTGTCAGCACTGCAAGTGTTGGCGGCGGTGGACGGCACCGAACCGTTGCGCTTTGGCGCCGCTTTGCGTCCCATGAAGGCACAAGTGTTACCGGCGTTTGAACGAGTGGCAGCGCCCTTCAGTGCGCTGCGTTTGTTAGTGCAGAGCCAAACCACAATGGCGAGCAGCACGCCGTTGCGCCTGCAGGTGCATTCGCTGGTGGCGGGCCCAGCACAGATCCAAGTGTTGGTGGATGGCCACAGCGTGGAGCAACGCGAAGTGTTCGTTGCTGCTGGCGCGACAGAGCTTGCGCTGGCAGATCTGCATTTGCCGACGGGGCGGCACAGCGTTGTGGCGCTGTTAGGCGCGGGCGCGCAACGCCGCGCAGCGGTTGCCTCGGTGGACACTGCTGCCCGCAGCGAAGTGTTGGTGGTTTGTTCCGAAGCCAATCCACTGAGCGCGCAATTGTTGCGGGCCCAAGGGCGGGATGTGGTGCAAATCTCGCCAGCAGAATTGGCAGCAAGCCAACTCGCGCGCCAAACGCGCACCATGGTGCTCGATCGCATAGGCGCCGCTGAACTTTCGCAGCCAGAGGTCGTCGCAGTGTTGCAGCAGCGCGCGGTGCGCGGGCTCGGTTGGGTGCATTTACCCGTCGAGCAGCATGGCGATCTTGCCGCGCCTGCAGCCGCTCCGTTCGCGGCCTTGCTGCCCGCGCGCGAGCTTCCGCCTGCTCCCGCGCCGCCACCGCCCCCCGAAGTGCCGCCAGAACCCAAGCCCGATGAAAACTTGCCTCCGGACCCAGCACAGCGCACGCGTGAAAATCTGAGTGTTCCAACGCTTGGCATCGTTGTGGCCATTGATGCCAGCGGTTCCATGCAGGGCGAGCCGCTGCGTCTCGCCAAGGAAGCCGCGTGGGCGGCAGTGCAGGTGCTGCACCCGGAAGATTACATCGGAGTCATCGCCTTCAACAAAGAGGCCAAGGAGCTGCTTGCGCTCACCAAAGCGGGCGACAGAGACATTGTGAAGGACCGCATCGCGCGCATCCAAAGCGGCGGCGGCACAGACTTCACTGCAGCGCTGGAGTTAGCAGAGGAGATGTTTGCGGAAGAAGTCCTATCGGTGCGGCACTTGATCTTGCTGTCGGATGGCGAATCGGAGCCCGGGCGTTTCGAAGCCTGCGCACAGCGCCTCGCGCGGGCGGGCATCACCATTTCCACGGTGGGTTGCGGCGCCAGTTTGAATGTGCGCGACTTGTCCAACATTGCAGCTCACGGGGGCGGGAAGTTCTATCCGGCTTACTCGCTGAACGAAGTGCCGGAGATATTCACCATCGAAGCCGAACGTGTCATCGCACGCAGTGGGGCACGGCACGCGCCGGCGCCGATCGTGCCCGCTGCGACGAGTCCGGAGTCAGAGCTGCAATCGAAGCCCGCGGAACTGAAGCCCCAAGCCAAGGCGCAAGCGCCGCAAGACGACAAACTAACGCTGCGCAAAGTGCGGCGTGCAGCGGAGGCAGCGCTGCTGCAAGGTGTTGATACAGCGGCTCTGCCCGGAGTGGCCGACACTCTGCACTTGCAAGCCACGACCGCTGGCACAGTGGCTTTGGCTGCTGACGAAAGCCCGTTGCTAATTCACGGCCAGTACGGCGCCGCGAGGGTGGTGCAATTCGCTGTTCCGTTGCAGGGCGTGTGGGCGCCGGCGTGGAGTAGCAACGCGGCGGTGCAAGTGTTGCTGGCGCAGGCCAGCGCGTGGAGCGAAGGGCGCGATGCGACGGAAGGTGCGCGCCTCGTGGCCGAGGTGTGCGCGCGCACGGTGCTGTGGCGTGGTGAAGATCTTTTCACGCGCCACCCGAAGCCCGAGGACGCGGTGCTGCACGTGAGTGCAGGGGAGCCTGCGGCCGCCAACGACGCTTGCGCGCTGGGGGACTTGCAGTGGACTAGCAATCCAGAGCCCACGGCACCTGCGTTGCTGGCGACTTTAGAGTTGCGCGGCAGCGGTGCGCAGGCTCACGCGGCGGCGGCAGTGCCAATGGGTTGGCAACGGGCCTGCGCTTTGCCCCACACAGCGGGTGTGGACGCATGGGCCAAGCTGCTGGATGCGGGCGTTGTCTTGAGCGCGCCGCCGCGCATCACGCGCCAAGTGCTGCGCGCTGGCACTCACGCGGCTATGGAATGGCTCGCCCCGCTGACGGCGCTGTTGCTGCTGATGGGCATAGCGATCGAGCGCATTTCGCGCCAAACTCTGCTGCGAGAAACGGCCGCGTGAAATTTTGCACCGAACTGGTTGTGTCATGTGGCGACCCTCAAGGCATTGGCCCTGAAGTGGCTGCCGCTGCTGCGCTGCGCTTGGTGCAGCAACAGCCAGACTGCACCGTGGTCTTGGTTGGGCTCGCCAGCCAAATGCGCGCATTGGTGCCCGAAGCGCGCCTGCTCAGCGAGCAAGGGAGTGGCAGTGCAACAGAGCTGCGTTGTTCCAGCAGTGCAGGCATCTGGTTGCTGCCGGTGGCAGAAGAGGCGCTGCCGCAGCCGCCGCCGAGCGCTGCCGCTGGGCGTGTGGCGTTGTGTGGGCTGCAGGCAGCACTTGCCCGCGTGCGCACGCATGGTGGCGCGTTGGTGACCGCGCCGCTGTCGAAGCAAGCAGTAGCTTTCATCGAACCGAGTTTCCGAGGCCACACCGATTGGTTGGGCGAGCAGTTTGGTTGCGCACCATTGATGCTGTTCAGCGCACCCGGCCTCAAGTTGGCGTTGGCGACAGTTCATCTACCACTGGCGCACGTGCCCGCGGCCATCCGTGCTGGCTCGGTGGAGCAATCGCTGCGACTGCTCCACGCGGGCCTGCGCAGTAGCTACGGTGTTGCTGCGCCTCGTATCGCGGTGCTGGCTCTGAATCCTCACGCGGGCGAAGGCGGTTTGCTGGGCAGTGAAGAGGCGCAAGTCATCGCCCCAGCCATCGAAGCGCTGCGGCATGAAGGACTGAACTTGGAAGGCCCCTTCAGTGCCGATGGCTTCTTCGGCGCGCAAGAGTGGCGGCGCTTCGACGCAGTACTGGCCATGTATCACGATCAAGGCTTGGTAGCGGTGAAGTCTCTCGGCTTCGGCCACGCGGTGAATGTCACCTTGGGACTGCCCATCGTGCGCACTTCGGTAGACCACGGCTGTGCGTTCAGCCTTGTTGGCAGGGGTCTCGCCCAGTGCGACAGCATGTTGGCGGCTCTCCAAGAAGGCCTGTTGCTGCTGCGTTTGCGGAATTCCATTTGACGCGTTGCAAGCGTCGCCCATAATCGCGGCGTCGCGCGAGCAAGGCTTGGTTGGGTCGGCGCGCGAGAGCTTTGGGTCGAATTTTGTGGCCCGTCGGGGGCTGCGCATCGCCTGGGAGGGTGGCGCCATGAAGTCGAAGCGGGATCTGCTGTTTTCTTCGTTCAATGCGGGCAAATTGCAGCCGGTGTCGCCAGCGCGCCCGCCACTACCGTTGGCGCACGCTGCCATCGTCGTGGGTTTCATCTGCGTTGTGATCGCAGTGCTCAGCTATTACCTTTGGAGCGAGCCCGATAGTCCCAACTCTGAAGGAGTCAGGCTGTCGGTGGTTGGTTCGGTAAGAGAGACTGCGGTTTCGCGGACACCTCAGACCGGAACCAGCGAGCCTGAAGTTTTCTGGTCTGTTCGGGTCTTGACCGTTGGCCGCGTGGCCGAAGGGGCAGACCCCGCACCGTTGGTGCAGCGGGCCTTGAAGGCGAAACGGCAACTCGAAGACCTTGGGTTCACACCGGTGTTTGCGCTCTCGGACTTGGTGTCTGGCAAGCGTGAGTACTGGGTGAGCGTGGGCCGCAATCGCAACCCTGAAGAGCTAAAGGATTTGGAACGGCGCTTGGAGCGCGCGTCCATCGGATCCGACAAGCCCTTTCAGGATGCTTATGTATGTCGGGTGGCTGTGCCGCCTCGTTGATCGGAACCGGAAGGAAACGCTATGGCTGTCCACAAGAGCCTCAGACCGAGCAAGGGTGCTGCGAGTAACCGCAGCGTGCTGTCACGTGCCGAACGCCTCGAACAACTTGCGAAAGAGGGGCGTTGGAAGAAGGGCGACAAGGTTTTGGGTGTGCCCAAGACGCGCGTCTTGAAGGCGAAGGCGAAAGCCAAGCCTGCGAAGAAGAAGGATGACGCAGCGGCTCCGGCAGCAGCGGCAACCAAGGCAGCAGGCGCTAAAGCGGCGCCAGCCAAAGCGCCAGTCAAAGCGCCAGCCAAGAAATAGTGAGCCCAACCGGCGAGGGGCCTTGAGCTCCTCGCGCGCGTGGCCACATCAAGGTATGCCCCGTGGTGATGGACACAGACAGGCTTGGTGCGCTGGAACAGCGCTGTGCCGTAGACCTGATCGAGATCTTCTCATCGGTGCAGGGGGAAGGTCCGCGCGCGGGCGAGCGCCATCTGTTCGTGCGCACCGCCCACTGCGATTTGCACTGTGTTTGGTGCGACACGCCGCTGTGTCACGTGGTGCCAGCGGAAGCGCGGGTGACGCCGGTTGCAGGCGGTGCGACGCAGAGCGTGCCCAATCCCGTGCCCGTGGCAACGGTGCTGGGCTGGATCGCAACTGCGCTGCAAGCGGTGCGCCACACCGCGGTGTCTTTCACTGGTGGCGAACCGCTCCTGCATCCGTGGTTGCTGCGTGAAGCGGCGCCCGTGGTGCGCGCGCATGGGGCCAAAGTGCTGTTGGAAACTGACGGCACCATGCCAACGGTGTTCGAGAGTATTCTGGACAGTGTTGACATCGTCAGCATGGACTGGAAACTCCCGTCCTCGTGTGGTGAACGCGACTTTGCGACCGAACACAGCGCTTTCCTGCGTCTTGCGCGAGGCCGTGAAACCGCTGTGAAATTAGTGATCACTGCCAGCACCACGTTGGAAGAAGTGCAAGCCGTGGCCACCGCGGTTGCGCTCGCGTGCCCCGAAGCCGTGCTGGTGTTACAGCCCGTGACACCGATCGGTGGCGCCGTTCCTCCCAATCCGCGTGCGTTGCCTGCGTTGCAGGCGGCGGCGCTTCAGTGCCACGCGCTGGTGCGCGTGCTACCGCAAATCCACCGTTTGATGGGGCAGCCATGAAATTGCCATCTGTGGCCATTGTTGGGCGTCCCAATGTGGGCAAGTCCTCGTTCTTGAACGCCGCCGCAGGGCAGCGCATTTCCATCGTGCATGACCGCCCCGGCGTCACCCGCGACCGCATCGCTACGGAACTCACCTACGGCGAGCGCACATTCGATCTGATCGACATGGGCGGCATCGGCATCGTCGATGACCAAGCCCTAGACGAAGACGTCGAAGTGCAGATTGACGCGGCTATTACTGGTGCCGATGTGATTCTGTTTGTGGTGGATTCTCGCGACGGCGTCACGCCGTTGGACCAAGAAGTGGCAGCCACCATCCGCCGCACAACCAAGCCGCACTTGCTGGTGGCGAACAAGGTGGACGGCGAGAAGCACCGCTTGCAAGCGCAGGAGTTCTACCGTCTTGGCTTAGGCGAACCGCTCATGATCTCGGCGTTGGCTCCGCTCGGCATCACCGATGTGCTGGACGCATTGCTGCTGTTGCTGCCGCCGAAGGAAGCGGACGAAGCGCCCCGCAGAGAGGGTGAAACTCTCATCGCGCTGGTGGGGCAGCGCAACGCCGGCAAGAGCACCCTGTTGAACGCCGTTGCGGGGGAAGAGCGCGTCATCGTCAGCGAGATCCCTGGTACCACGCGCGACGCGGTGGACGTGCAGGTGCGCTTCGGCGAACGCTCGTTCACGCTGATCGACACCGCCGGGTTGCAACGCAACGCGCGCCTCGATGATTCGGTGGAGTACTACTCGCAATTGCGCACCCATGAATCCATCCGCCGCGCGGATGTGGTGCTGCACTTGATCGACGCCACCAAGGAGATTTCTCAGGTAGACAAGAAGGCCGCCGAGAGTGTGCTGGACGCCTTCAAGCCCACTGTGGTGGTGATCAACAAGTGGGACCTCACCGGCGACATCGACACTCAGAAATATCTGGACTACATCGGCGAGAAGCTGCCCTCGCTGCACTTCGTTCCGGTGATCTTCATTTCGGCCAAGGAAAGGTTGCGTCTGCGGCAGTTGGTGGACCTCGCATTCGAACTGCACGACCAAGCACAGCACCGCGTGCCCACCAATGTCGTGAACAAGCTGGTCGAAGATTCCGCCAGCGTGCGCGGCCCTCGGGTTTCTCGTGGCAAGTACCCCAAGATTTATTACGCCACTCAAGTGGGGGTGTCGCCGCCTTGGATTGTGTTGTTCGTGAACAACCCAGAGCTTTTCAAGGACGATTTCAGGCGTTTTCTTGAGAATCGCTTCCGTGAAGCTCTGCCCTTCCGGGAGATCCCCATTCGTATTTCGTTCCGCCAGCGTCTGCGAGAAAAGAAGTAGTCTGCCTCGCGATATGGAGGGTTTGCAGCATGCGCAGTTTATTCATCGTGGCAGTGATGATGGCTTGCCTTAGCGCTTGCGCCGGCACCGATGTGGGCAGTGCCGTCGCCGAGACGAGCTTCGTGTATCAGCACTCGCGCGCGTTCCTCGATCACGAGATTCGCACGCAACTTGCGCGTGAGTGGTCTAAGCCCACCACCGAAGTAGAAACTGGCGCTTGGCTGACTGACTGGAAAGAGCAATTGGCGGTGATGTCGCAATTCGGACGCCGTCATCGGCTGCGCGTGCGGGTGGAAGCGGCTGACGGTGGGTTCAAAGTGAATTGCGAGCAGGAAAGTCAGCGCAATATGGAACAAGAAGACCCGCTGAGTGCATCCAAAGCAGAGTGGGATGCAGCGCAGACTGATGGCGCATTAGCAAAGAAGTTTTTGTTCGACCTGCATCGCCGCTTGAATCCCAAACAGGCATGGCGCGAAGCATCGATCCGGTGACTATCAGGTGCTGCGCGAGCATCGCGCGAACATGCTGTCAAGAAAAATAGTTGCACACTCTTGCACATGGCCTTATGCTCCCGCCCGTGTCCTCAGGGACATGAAGAGGTTACGGGACCTTTTCAACCGTTGGTACTCCAAAATGGGGGTAGGGAATCATGGCTAAGAAAACTGCGAAGAAGAAGGCTGCAAAGAAGGCAAAGCGCGCGACTAAGCGCAAGTAGGCCAGCAGTTCGATTCGAACCGGGCCGTTGCTCTTCACGAGCAGCGGCCCGGTTGCATTTTACCCTGCAATTTCCGGTTATTATTGATGCCTACCATGGCGCCGCGTTATTTGTTTCTCTTGGTGTTGTCGTGCGCGCAACTGTTCGCGCAGATTCCCACCGACGATCCGCGCGAAGCGAACAAGCGTTGGTTCGTGCGTGAACAAGAGCGCCCCGATCTGGTCGTGGGCACTTTCGAAGTGGTGCGCTTTCCCGTGCCACGCCAAGCACCAGCGCTGCTGCGCCACGACCCCAAGGAATCGAAGCGCATCCTGAATCCAGATTATTGGTGCAATCGCTGCGCTCGCGAGAAGCGCATCCCGGACCGCGCGCGTGACTCCAACGACCGGCTGATGGACTTGGATGCGCCACAGGTGTTGGGGTGGTTGCAGGCCCAGCAGAAAGGGCGGCTGTGGACCTATATCGAGGATTCGCAATTCAAATTGTGGACCGATGTGCCGGGGATCAACATCAAACTCGAACCCTCGCGATTCATGAAGGAAGAGCTTGCCGAACTGGGTGACATCTTCCCGGAAGTGACTGAAAAGACGGTGCAAATCGACGACCACAAGCGGGCGCACCTCGTGCTGTTGCGCATGCGGCGCCTGATGCGCGACATGTGCTGGATGGTGGGCAAAGACCCAGCAGGTGTGCAGCGCGCGCACCCAGAATTGGGACCCTATTTGGGCATGAACGGCAAGCAAGAGGTGTATGTCTTCGACCGCGGCATGGTCTATGACAATTTTGCTGGGCGCTTCATCGGCCGCACAGCCCCGGGCGGCCAATGCTGGCACTTGTTCAAGTCGCGGGCCATGGTGGCGCTGATCGATGCTGCGAACCACGGGGATTCACGCCTGACCAACGCGGTGCACCATCGGGTGGCGCACAATTTGCTTGATGCCTACCGCATGTATTCATTCAAGCTGCCCGCCTGGTTTCAGATGGGTTTGGCCGCGTTCATCGAACGGCGTGAAGAACCCGCTTGGAACTGCTTCTGTTACTCGGAGGGCACTGTTCCGAAGTTGCTGTACGAATCGAAGTGGATGCCCAAGGTGAAGCGCCTGCTGAGTGCTGGGGAAGTGCAGCCTTTCGTGGCGATTGCTCCAGTGCAGGAGTACGGCGACCTGAAGCCCGAATACCACATGATTTCGTGGTCGTGGTTCTGCTACATGCTGCGCATGGGCCCCGAGAAGTTGCCGCTGTTCATTGAAGCGCTGAAGTCGAAGACCGAAGACGAGACTTTGCACCAAGCGCAGGTGCGCGCACTGAAGACTGCCTACGGGGTGAACATGCTGGAATTTGACGAAGGTTGGCGCGCTTGGGTGAAGGCGCTGTACCCGGATGTGTGAGCGCCGGTCACAGGCGCCGCGCGCGGATTCGTTAGGCACAGGGCGCCGGCGTAACCACTATGATGGGCTGCATGAGTTTGCCACGCGTTCTGTTCATGCTTGCAGTGTTGCTGGTTGCGGCAGCGTGGGGCCAAGAAGCCACTAAGCCCCAGGCCGAGGCGGCGTTGAAGACCTTCGCCAGCTACGCCGCGAACCAGAATGTGCATGTGCGCTGCGCCGCGCTGGATGAGCTGGGCGCCACCGACCACGAACTGGTGTGCATGGAACTGCTGCGCCACTTGAAGGACGCCTTGCCGCCGATCCGCACCATCGCTGTGCAAGGCTTGGCACGCCAGCGGAACATCCCAGGGGTCGATGAAGTCCTGCGACGCGTGTGGCGTGGGCGCGACGAAGCCGAGCGCTTGGAATTGCTGAAAGTGTTGCGCATGGCCAAGCCCGCGAAGGGGCGTTCTGTGTTGGAAGAACTGGCACGGTCGACCCACTTCAATCTGCGTTTGGGCGCTGTGGAAGCGCTGGGTGGCTACCCCGACGAAGACGGCCGCACCACGGGGTTGCTGTTGTCCATGCTGGCCGACAAAGAACCGTTGGTGCGCTTGGCGGCGCTCGATGCCTTGCCGCGCACCCAGCACAAAGACTGCGTGGACGCCTTGGTGCGCATGCTCAAAGACGCGGATTGGCGCGTGCGTGCATCCGCCGTCTGGGGCGTGCGCGCGCTGCGTCCGACGGCGGCGGTTGCGCCACTCATCGCGCTGCTGGATGCCGAGCAAGGCCGTTTGGTGGATGACACCATCGCGGCCTTGGAAGACCTCACGGCAGCGGGCTACGGCGCGGACATCGCGGGGTGGAAAGCCTGGTGGAAGCAAGTGGCCGAGCGCTTTGTGGTGCCCAGCAAAGCCGAACTCGAAACGCTGCGCAAGAAGGAAGCCGCCAATTCCGCCACTTACGCCAAGCGCGACAAAGGCTACGAAAGCCGCCCTTATCACGGCATCCGCACGCGCTCACGCAACATGCTGTTCGTCATCGATTGCTCCACCAGTATGGCGGAAGCAGTGGTCTTGGATGAACGCGACATCGCGCGGCTGGATGACTTCCGCAAACGCTATGGCGAATTGCGCACCAAAATCGACATCGCGCGCGAAGAACTGATTCAGTTGGTGGCCGCGCTTCCTGCGCACGCGAAGTTCAACATCATCACCTTTAATGCTTCTGTGGACACTTGGAAGCGTGGATTAGTGCCCGCTGATGAGGGCAGTCGCAACGCTGCCATCCGTTGGCTGGCCAAACTCACTCCGGCCTCGGTGGTGCCTGTGGGCAACAGCGGCGCAGGGCGCACAAACACCTTCGAGGCAATGAACGCCGCCTTCGGGCTGATGACTGGCGGCACGGCAGAGAAAGCAACATTCAAGACCGACGCTGACACCATGTTCTTGCTGACCGACGGCAACCCCACCGTTGGGGCTGTCACCGAGCCTAAGCTGCTCATCGAGCATGTGGCCGAGATCAATCGCAAGGCGAAGATGGTCATTCACACCATCGGCTTCGGTGCATCGAATCAAGCCTTGATGCAAGCGTTGGCGCGGGATTCTGGCGGCCAGTATGTCAGCGTCGGCGGCTAGTTCTTGCACCGGCACTACGCGAACGGCAGCTAGCGCAATGCAGGGTCGATTGTTCCGGCCGCAAGCGCAGGTGCCAGCACAGCATCGGCGGCGCAGGCAGCGCGAATGGCTCCAGCGCTGATTTGCAGTGAGCGCAAAGTTGTCACTGCAGCGTTGGCAGCCGCGGAATCTGAACGCAGCAGCGCGATCTTCGCGGTCAGCAAATGCGCCGGAGCCAGATTGGGGTCGCGGCTGAGCGCCAGTTGCAGGTTGCGCGTGGCTGCGGCAGCGTCGCCAGCGTCCAACGCTTGAATCGCGATGGCCAACTTTGCCCGCGCGGTGGCGCGGTTGGCGAGGGCCAATTCGGTTTCTGTGCGTGCGGCGTATCCGTGGCGAATCACAAGATTCAGCGCATCAGGGTGGCACGCATCGTTCGCAAGCACACACAGCGCCAGTTCCAAGGCTTCGGTGCCACGCGCAGCCAGATCCGCCTCCCGCGCCGCGTCCAGCAGTGCGCTCTCGGAGTGCTGGCTTGGCAACAGCCACTGCAGTGCGGTGGCCTCAGCCCCTGCATGCAGCAAATCCTGCGTTCCGATGCGGCGTAACACGGCGGCCAACATCGCGCTGGTGCCTGGGGCAGCGGGCAATGTTTGCAGCGTCGCGCGCAGCAGTGCCTCCGCAGCGCGTTCGGCTTCGGGCCGAAGTTGATCTTTTCGAAGGAGCAGCAATTCCTCGGCCTCCAGCAAGCGTGCAGCGAGGTGCATTGGTTCGTGCAGACGCACATGCGCGATCAGCTTGCGCGTCGATTCCTGCGCATGGTCTAACCACTCCGGGCGTGTGCCTAAGTCTTCCAGCGCATGCCCGAGGGCGGCCAGTTCTCGCGCCACCAATGCGGTCCTGTAGGCGTGGTTGTTGCTGAATGGCGCTTGGGCCAATTGGGCAACCGTTGCCGCGCAGTCTTGCACGGCATCCATGGCGTCAGCTTGCGCTTGATGGCGCACATGATGATCGAAGGCCACCAACTGGCGGCGTGCGCGGCCAGTCATGTAATTCTCGTGAGCAAGAGCGGCAGCACCGAGCAGAGCGACAAGCAGCAGCACAGCGCTGGCCGCAGTGCTCCAACGCGCAGGCCGCGGCGAAGCTGTGGCGGCGAAAACCCAGCCGGCACACAGGCCTAGCGCCAAGGTGCCCGCCGCGTGGTGCAAGGGCGAACGCACCAACACGAACACGCTGCAGGCTACGAACACGCCTGCCAACGCCGCACGCGCTTCAGCTGCGCTGCCGCTGAGGCGCCGCCAGCGCAGCCAGCACAGCAGCACTAAGCCAAGGCACACAGCAAGCCCAACGACGCCAGCCTCCGCAGCCGCGAAAAGAACTTCGTTGTGCGGCGATTCCAGCGCCGTGTTGACACCGGAGGCACGCCACTCTTCAGCGGAGCGGAATTGCGGAATCGTTTCCTCGAAGCGGCCAGGCCCAACTCCGAAGGGCAGGTTGGCGCCGATGAGCTGCGTGGTGGCTTCATACAAGTGCAGGCGCACTGTGTTGGTGGGGTGCGTGCTGTCGAAGCTGGACAGAATGCGTTGGCGCAACGGTGCCAAGTGCGGCAACAACGCCAGCAGTGTCAACAGCAGCACTGCCGCGTACAGCAGCAGCAATCCTTTGCGCCGCACTGCACCAGCGGTGCGCAGTAAAACCACCGCTCCGACCACGAGCCCGAGAGCCACCGCGAGGAAACCTGCGCGGGATTCGGACAAGCCAGTGAGCGCCAGTGCTGCGACGAAAAGCAAGTAATCCGCGATGCCGGCACGCGGCAAGAGCAGCAACAAGACCGCGATGGGCGCCGCGAACTCGGCGACTTCATTGCTGTTGCCAAGAGTGGCGGAGAAGGCCACATCGGCGCGGTCGGGGATCCACGCGAGAAGCTCGGTGTGGCGGCGGACTAATCCGACGGCCAACACCAGCAGCGCTGCCGTACCGAGGGCGCGGGCTAAGGCGCGCAGCGCTGGCAGTGTCCCGCCGCTGCTGGCTCCGATGTGCAGCGCCACCAACGGTGCCGCCAACAGCGCCAACGCTTGGGCCCACTGCGCGGCATCAGAGGCGTCGCGCAACGCGGCGATGGCAAATGTTGGCAGCAGCAACAGCAAGAGTCTGTGGATTGGTGCCAGCGGGGCCGTGTGTCTACCGCGCCACAGCAGCGCGAGGGTCAAAGGGATGCCGAGCGCCGCCAGTAAGAGCAATTTCGGTGCGGCGAATTCGCTGTGAAACCATGGGGCCACCGCGAGCGGGAGCGCGAGGATCCACAGTGCGGCCAGCGCACCGCACCAGCCGCCTGCGGAACCGAGCATGCAGGCCGCTACCAGCGCTCATGGCGCGGGCGCGGCGCCCTCCTCGGCGAAAATGGCTTCCACGAAGGCGTCAGCATCGAAATCTTCGATGTCTTCATGCGTCTCTCCGACGCCGATGAATTTGACCGGAACGCGCACTTGGTCGCGGATGCCGATAACAGCGCCGCCCTTCGCGGTGCCGTCCAACTTGGTCAGGAACAAACCTGTGATGTCGAGGATGCGGCCGAATTCGATGGCTTGCTGAATTGCGTTTTGGCCCGTGGTTGCGTCCAGCACCAAAATCGTCTCGTGCGGCGCGCCCGGGATGCGCTTGGCCACTACGCGTTTAATCTTGTCCAATTCGGCCATGAGGTTTTTTTGCGTGTGCAACCGACCAGCGGTGTCGATGACCAGATAATCCGCGTTGCGCGCGACGGCTGCTTCGGCGGCATCGTAGGCCACAGCGGCGGGGTCCGCCCCGGTGGGTTGGCGCACAATCTTGCAACCGATGCGTTCGCTCCACACGGCGAGTTGATCCACTGCCGCGGCGCGGAAGGTGTCGGAGGCGGCCAGCACGACCGTGCGCCCGCCACGAGTCAGGCGCCACGCCAGTTTGGCGATGGAAGTGGTCTTGCCGGTGCCATTCACGCCGGCCACCAAAATCACCGTGGGCCCCGAAGCGGCTTTCGCCAAAGTGGCCCCGTCGTCTTTCAGGATGGCCTTCAATTGTGCCTTCAAGAACAGGCGGCAGTCGTCGGTGGTGCGGATGCGGCGGGCCTTCCATTCGGCGCGCACGCTGTCGACCAATTTGGTGGTGGTGCGCGGGCCGATGTCCGCCGTGAGCAGCGTGTCTTCGAGTTCGTCGATGAGCGCAGCGTCCAGTTCGCGCCCGATGGGAAGGATCGCCGCGAGCCCGCTGGTCAGTTTCTCACGCGTGAGCGCAAGGCCGCGCTTCAGCGCATTCGTGAGCTTGCCGAACATCAGCTCTTCTCGGGGCGCAGCTTGCGGCGCAGCTTGTCGAGCACGCCGTTGACAAACGAACCTGACTGCGCCGAACCGTAACGCTTGGCGACTTCAACGGCTTCGTCGATGATGACATTCACCGGTGTTTCCGGCGTGGATTTCAGTTCATGGCAGCCGATGCGCAACACATTGCGGTCGACTACCGCCATGCGCGCCACAGTCCAGTTGGTGGCCACGGCTGCGAGCAACGCGTCAATAGCCGCGCGATCTGTTTGCACCCCTTGCACCAGTTCTTCAGCAAACGAACGCACCGGAAGAGCTGAGCCTTGGTGGGCTGCGAACTCCGCGAAGGTCTCGGGTTCCTGCTGGCGCAGATCCGCCGAGTACAGGTACTTCAACGCCAGCTCGCGCCCTTGCGAGCGGCTGCTGCGTGGGTTTTCTTCTGAAGGTGTGTTCATGGCAGCGGGTGCGGTGCGCGCGCGAGGTTGGCCAGCTCCAAAGCAGCAAGGGCCGCTTCGCGCCCTTTGTTGTGGTTGTCGTCGCGCGAGCGCTCTAACGCTAGCGCATCGGTGGCGCAGGTCAGCACGCCAAAAGCAACAGGGATGCGTGTGCGCAGCATGACTTGCATCAGGCCCTCAGCGGCCAAGCGCGCCACATGCTCGTAGTGGTCGGTGGCTCCGCGAATGACCGCGCCTAAAGCGATCACGGCGTTGGGCTTTTCGCGTGCGATCAGCAAATCGCAGCTAAGAGGCAATTCCACCGCGCCTGCGGTTGCGTGCACCGCGATGTCTTTGCGCGCCACGCCTGCAGCCAGCAAGGTCGCCACGGCGCCATCCAAGAGACCGCCGGTGACTTCCGAGTTGAAACGGGCCACGACGATGCTGATGCGTAGGCCTTGGCCGGAGTGGTTTGCTGCGGGGATGTTCATGCTGGAATCTGGGGTGGGAACCATAGCAGGCACCCTTCGGCGGGGAAGCAGCGTGTTGCCGAACTGGCTGCGGCGCAGCAGAATCCCGCCATGGATGCGCTTGCCATAGATCCGCTTGATGCGCTGCGCGCGATCGATCGCGTGAGTGCCGAATTCGCCGACTTGCCTCCGGAAGTGGTGGTGAAAGAGGACTTGCTGCGCCGTGGCGTGTGGTTCACCCCAGCGGCGCTGCAACAGGGCCAAGCATTCGCACGCAAGGCGTACTTCATCTTCTCGTTCGATCATGTGCCCTTGGCGCAGATGGATGAATTGGTGCGCACTCATGCCCCGGAAGAAATCGCACTCGCTGGCGGCGCGCGCGGTTTTCGCCGCGTTGTCGTCAGCGTGCGCTTGAACCCGGCCAGTCCCTGGGTTGTGGACGCGGAAGCCGATGGCTCGGTGGTGTTGCGCTGCGGCAGCGAACCGGTCACTGGGGTGAGCTTCGCGCCACTACCGCCCTACTACGGTGACGAATTGCCGGACGGCACACCCATCACGGAAGTCGCGCCCAGCATCGAGTGGGGCTACCTGCTGTACCTCACGGTCTTTCGCATGTGCCAGTACTTTGGCCGCGATGAGGAATGCCAGTTCTGCGACATCAACCGCAACTTCAAGCAGCAGCGCGAAGCGGGACGCCCGTACTTCGCCATCAAACCGATTGAGCGTTTGCTGGCAGCGCTGGATCGCGTGGCCGCGAGCGGCGCGGTGGCGGGTGCGTACACATTGACCGGCGGTTCCGTGACCACGCAACTCGAGGGCATGGACGAAGCCTCGTTCTACATTCGCTACGCCGAAGCCATTGAGGATCGCTTCCCCGGGCGCTGGCTTGGCAAGATGGTGGTACAGGCCTTGCCGCGCGCCGATATTGCGCGCATTCGCGCTTCGGGCATCCGCATCTACCACCCCAACTACGAGGTGTGGGACCCCGCTTTGTTTGCGGAACTTTGCCCGGGCAAGGAACGCTATGTGGGCCGCAGCACTTGGATGGCGCGCATCTTGGATGCCGCCGAAGTGTTCACTCCCGCTGGCGTCATTCCCAACTTCGTGGCAGGCATCGAAATGGCCCGACCGCACGGGTTTCGCACGGAAGAAGAGGCGTGGCGCAGCACGGCTGAAGGCTTGGAGTATTTCATGAGCCGCGGCATTGCACCGCGCTTCACCACTTGGTGCCCAGAACCGCTCTCTGTCCTCGGTAAGAACAATGGGCCGGCGTCGTTGCGTTATCACGCGGGGCTGGTGCGCACATGGCGCGACATCCATGCGGCGCATGGGTTGCCCGCGCCGCCGGGTTACGGCACCCCAGGCATCGGCAACGCGGTGTTCAGCGTGTCGTCATTCATGGATGCGATCGACCCGAAGACTCCAGTGGCCACACTCGCATGATCACCCGGGACGAAGCTCTGCAAATTCTGCGCGCTGTGGTGCCGCCGCCGCCGCCGGTGCGTCAGGTGCCCTTGGCGCAATCGTTGCACCGTGTGCTCGGCGCGACGGTGCATGCCGAATGCGACTTACCGCCCTTTGAAAAGAGCAGCATGGACGGTTGGGCGGTGCGCGCCGAAGACACCGCGTCCGGCAATGCTCTGCTGCGCGTGCAAGGACGCATCTTGGCGGGGGATGCTCCGGGTGCGGTGCTGCATCCCGGTTGCACGTGGAAAATCATGACGGGTGCGCCCATGCCGCAGGGCGCCGACGCCGTGGTCATGGTGGAACGCAGCAGCATGCAAGGCGTCGAACAGGTGCTGCTGCAAGAAGCCGCCGCCGCGGGTCAGAATGTCTGCCATCAAGGTGAGGACTTACGCAGTGGTGAAGCGGTGCTGCAGCCGGGCACATGGATTGATGCTTGCAGCTTGGGCGTGCTGGCCAGCGTCGGTGCAGATCCCGTGCCGGTTTATCGGCTGCCAAGCGTGGCAGTGATCCCAACGGGTGATGAATTGGTGAGCACTCATGGCCCCACGCCGATGCCGGGGCAGATCCGTGAAAGCAACGGCGCGTTGCTGGAAGCACAGTTGCGCAGTTGTTGCAGCGCGCTGACGGTGGTGCGGCCGGGCATTGCACGGGACGACGAAGCAGCGCTGCTGCGCCACTTGGATGTCGGGCTTGGGCACGACATCTTGCTGTTATCAGGCGGCGTCAGCATGGGCGATGCAGACTTGGTGCCGCTCTTGCTGCGCCAACGCGGCATGGAAGTGCTCATCGAAAAAGTCGCCATCAAACCTGGCAAGCCGTTGCTGTTCGGGCGCGTGCGCCGCGACGACGGTGGTTGGTGCCACGTGTTTGGGCTGCCAGGTAACCCGGTGTCGACCTTCGTCACTTTCGAAATCTTCGTGCGCCCGTTCCTGTTGGCGTGGATGGGCGCCGCCTTCGCTCCGGGCCGCGTGCTGCAGGCGCGCCTTGGTGGCACGCGCGCGTTGAAGCGCATTCCGCGCTTGCAACATGTGCCCTGCAGTTTGCAGGATTCCGATTTGGGATTGACAGCGACGCCCCTGCCTTGGCATGGCAGCGCGGACCTGCGAGGCATTCTGGGGGCCGCCGGGTTCTTGCTCATCGATAGCGGCACAGGTGCGCTTGATCCCGGTGCCATGTTGCCGGTTCATCTGCTGGATGCGGCGTCGTTTGCCGGCCGCGGTCGAGCGAGTCGCGAAGCATGAGTTTGGGTGAACGCTGGCCCCGATTGAGCACCGTGCTCATGGCCGTTGTTACTGCGCTGCTGTTCCATGCGGCGCAGCCGCCGCTGGACTTGCCGTGGTTGGCGTGGGTTGCGTGGATTCCGTGGATGGTGTGGCACGCGGCGGGCCCGCGACGCCACGCGGTCTTGGGCTTCAGCCTCACGCTCTATTTGCAAGTGGTGCTGTCTCTAGGTTGGGTCGCCTCGTTGGAGCCATGGGGGCCGTGGTTCATCGCGCTGCTCACCGTGCCCTTCAGCGTAGGCGGGGCTTGGGCTCTGGAAATCCTGACCCGTGCGAAGGGTCGCGCGCCGTGGTGGGCATGCCCGTTGGTCTTAGTCAGCGTGGATGTCGTGCGTGAAGCCGTGCTGGGTGTGGCTTGGGGTTCAGCAGGGCACACGCAATGGCGCTGGCTGGAAGCCTTGCAGAGCGCGGCGGTGTTGCGTGCCCATGGCATTTCGTTTGTGGTGCTCTTGGCGAACAGCGCGCTGGCGCTGTTGTGGATCGCTGCGCGGCGTGGCGCTTGGCGTCGGTCGCTGCCCGCGCTGGGTTGCGCAGTCGCTGGCGCGTTGCTGCTGCACGTTGCTGGCATGCCGGCCTTGCGCGACGATTTCGAACATGGCCCGCTGGTGGTTGGAGTCCAGCCGTCGATTCCCCAGGTGGTCAAACTGCGGCACACTTCGGCGCAAATTTGGGAACGCCATCGCGCAGTGCTTGGTCCCGGCGCTACGCGCGCAGCCGCCGCCGACATTCTGGTGTTCCCGGAGACAACTTTCCCGCCGGTCCGCGATCCTGACCGCACTTTGGCGGCACTGTTAGAGCAGCCCTACCACTTTGAAGGCGCCGTGGCCGAGAACTTCGGTTCGTTGTTGCCGCGGGGGCGTGGGCAGTTGAGCGTGGTGGGCTATTCGCGTCATGTGCGCAGCAGCGACGATCCGCGCCTTGGCGACGCCGAGGGCAACGGCTGGGGCGAATGGAATATGGCGGCGGTGCTGCGCGATGGACACGAACTGCTTGGCGAAAACCCCAAGCGCATGTTGGTGCCCTTCGGCGAGTACATCCCGTGGCCGAAGAACTGGCCACTGCACAGCGCGATTCTCTCAGGAGTGAAATCCAGCGCAGGCTATGTCCCCGACATGACACCGGGGAAGGACGCGCCGCTGTTCCCGGTGCGCGTCGATGGCAAGGAAGTGCGCTTCGGTTGCACTATCTGCTTTGAGGTGGTGTTCCCGGAGGAGTTCCGCCGCAGCGCCGCGCAGGGCGCCGCGTTCAACATCAACATCTCTAACGATGCGTGGTTCACGCTGGGGGCAGAGCAAGAAATGATGGACATCGGAGTGCGCTTCCGCGCTGCGGAATGCCGCCGTTCGGTGTTTCGAGTCAGCAACGCCGGGATCAGTACTTTGATCGACCCATGTGGGCGCGAGTTAGCGCGAGTCCGTGTAGAGGGGCGTTCTAAGGATGTTGCCGGGCTCATCGAAGGCCGCGTGCCGCTTTGTGACACCCTCACCCCGGCGGTTCGTTGGGGCATCCTCCCTGCGTGCATGTTCCCGGCCCTGTTGCTGGCAGCCCTGGCACTGCGGTGGCGGCGGGGTAGCGGCTGCCCAAGTTAGTTCGATCAGGCCTCGAGAAACCCCGCGTATCCACGGGCTTTTCCGTCGCTTGACTTCGATTTGCCCATCCCTACAATGCCCGCCACTGGAAAAAGATGAATCCCGCCCGGACGGCGCCTGTTGCTGTTGCGAGTGTGGATATCGCTGGAAAGGGAGACTTCATGAGTTCCGTAGCCCGGATCTTTGTGGTTTTGAATCTCGTGCTCGCCGTGGCTTTCCTCGTCGCGGCCTCGACATTCCTTGGGTTGAACAACGATTACAAAGGCAAGTTCGAAGGCGAGAAGGCCGGTCGTGCTGCCGATGGAGAGCGTCACGCACTGCAAGTTTCTGAAAAAGACGCGAGCCTTGCAAAAGTCTCCGGCGACCTGAATACGGCGCGCCAGCAGTCCGCAGATCTTGAGTCGCGCTCCACCAACCTGCAGTCGCAGGTGGTCTCGTTGGAGGCGTCAGGCAAGACTAAGGACACTCAGATTGCCGACCTCACCCGCGCGAACACCGAGCATGCCGGTGCCATCGAGCGTCTGCGTTCGGACAACAACCGCCTTGCGACCGCCAACACCGACCTCGACGCCAAGCAGCGCGATGCCGTGGCCCGCATGGATAAGGCTGTTGGCGACTTGGACGCCGAGCAGAAGAAGAACCTCGACGCCAACAACAACATTGCCGGCCTTGAGAAGGATGTGGTCAAGCTGAAGGACGACGTCTCCAGCCGCGACCTCCTCATCGATTTCGCCAAGTCCAAGGGCATCGACTTTGAGAACATCATGGTCATGGCTCCGGTAAAGGGCCAAGTCGTGAATGCCGACAACGCGCTCAAGTTGGTTCAGGCCAACGTGGGTTCGAACAGCGGCGTCAAGCGCGGCTACGTGCTGGACATCGTTCGCGGTGGCACCTACATCGGTCGCTTCCGTGTTGACACCGTGGGGCCCACCTACTGCGCCGGCTTGATCACTTTGCTCGATCAAGGCCAGCAGGTTCAGGCTGCCGACACCGTCACCAACACCCTGAACTGACGGAAGGACAACAGCACCATGGCTGACGACATTCAAAACGACGCTGAAGTGGCCCCGGTCGACAACGCACGCGGCCTCACGGACGCTCTCATCTATTGCACCTCCGCCCTCCTGCTCATCGCCTTCGTGGTGATGGAGAAGGCGCTGGCTCACTGGTTTGGCATGGGCATGTTCGCCTAAGGCGAAGCCGATCCTTTCCAGCTTGCGGGGTCTCCTGAAAAGGGAGGCCCCGTTCGCGTTTTACGCAGGCGCTGCGTGCAGCGCTGCTACACTCGCCGCGCGCTGTGGGTTGGTCGGTGAGCGCGCTGGGCGCCTCCCGAATTTGATGTGTTGACGAAGCCGAAATTCGCGCGGGCACGGAGGGATGCATGTTCACTGTCATCGACCGGATAGCGGGCATGTTCTCGATCGATGTGGGGATCGATCTCGGTACCGCGAACACACTCGTGTGCGTGCCAGGCCGCGGCGTGATCTTGTCAGAGCCATCCGTCGTTGCAGTGCGCAAGGGCACCAACGAAGTGCTCCAAGATGGCGACGGGTTGGCCGTTGGGGACAGGGCCAAAGAAATGCTCGGCAAGACGCCGGGAAACATCCAAGCCATTCGCCCGATGAAGGATGGAGTCATCGCAGATTTTGAAATCTGCGAAGCGATGCTGCGCTACTTCATTCGCAAAGTGCATGGCAATCGGCGCATGCTGGTGAACCCGCGCGTAGTGATCGCTGTCCCGCCGGGGATTCGCCAAGTGGACAAGCAAGCCGTGATCCACGCGGCAGAGCGTGCCGGCGCGCGGCGAGTGTTCTTGATCGACGAACCCATGGCGGCAGGCCTCGGCCTTGGCCTGCCCATCCGCGATCCCACTGCGAGCATGTTGGTGGACATCGGCGGCGGCACTTCGGATGTGGCCGTGCTCGCCTTGGCCGGCATCGTGCACATGAACAGCATCAATGTTGCTGGCGATGAATTCGATGAGGCCATCACCGAATACATGAAGACCGAGCACCAGTTGCTGATCGGGCCACTGGTTGCGGAAAAGATCAAACTGGCCGTGGGCTCCGCTTGGCGCTTGCCGCAAGAATTGCAAATGACCGTGAAGGGGCGCCACCTGAAAACGGGTTTGCCCAGCAACATGCTGGTGGATTCCATCGCCATTCGTTCTTGCCTCGAACGGCCATTGGAACAGATCACCCAAGCGGTGAAGCGCACGCTGGAAGAAACTCAGCCGGAATTGAGCGCCGATTTGGTGGATCGCGGAATCGTCTTGTGCGGCGGTGGCGCGCTCTTGCGGGGCCTTGCGGAACGCTTGAATGAAGCCGTGGATATTCCAGTGATCGTGGGCGAAGACCCGCTGACCGCAGTGGCGCGCGGCACCGGGATGATCTTGGATAACTTGGAAGCGCTGAAAAGCGTGCTGGATTCGGCTGACAGCATCTGAACAGTTCGGCCTGTGAACTTCCGCATCAAGGTCATGCTCTGCTGCGCCGCGATCTTCGTGGCTGAAGGGGCTTTTCCTGAGCAATGCCGACGCTCGCGCCTCCAAGTGACAGGGCTGTTGCTACCGATGCGGGAACTGCCGCGCGCTGGCGCACGGCGCACAGCAGCAGAGCCGGTGGAGGCCCACATCACGGTGCTGCGACAAGACGCAAGGCGCGCGTGCATCGTTGCAGCTGCCGGTAGCCTGCAAGGCGTGCGTGTGGGTGCGCAAGCCAGCATCGACGGGCGTCTCGTCGGCGTGGTGGATGTGGTCGCACCAGCACTCTGCCGTGTGCGGCTGTTGGGTTCGCGTGCGCTGCGGCTCCCAGTTGTGGCGCTGCGGCGCGAAGCTGGCGGTGAGCGGCGCATCGCTTGCGGGCTTTTGGCAGCGGAAGGTGGGCGCTTGAGCTTCACTGCTGCGGTGCGTCCAGACTTGGTACGCCGCGGCGATTTGGTGCGCGTTCAGACAGAGCAGAACGAGGCCGGCACCTTGGTTGGCACAGTCAGCGTAGAAGGCGTACGCCCAGAAGTGGCGCGCGAGAATGTGGACATCACGCGGGGGCTGGACATTACCGGCGCAGCGCGCGCAGCGGATCTTGCGGCGCTGTATTCTTCAGTGCCTGTGCTGAGCATTCTGGCACCCTTAGGCCCAGACCAGCAGTGGTTGCTGCAGACTGCGTCAACGGAAGTGCACGCAGGTTCACCTATCGTGGATGCAACTGGCGCATGCGTCGGCTTTATCGACGAGGCCGGGCCCTCGGTGCACCGGGCTCGGAGTGTTGCGCTGATCGCCGCACCGCTGGCCGTGCGCGTGGTGGCAGGCACATGGGAAACCAGCGGCATGTTGCAGCCAACAGCGGATGGCTCCGCTGGTTTGCGTTTGGAAATCGCCGCGCCCCTGCCACCGGGCGAGGGCCGCGCAACATTGTTCAGCGCCGCAGGGTTAGGCCTCGTGCCGCGCGGCCTACGCTTAGGCAGCGTTGCGTTCCGTGACGGTGTGCTCGCGGCTCCAGAATTCGTGCGCCCTGAAGGGCCACTCATGGTGCTGGAGTTTGGAGATCGGCTGGCGTTGGAACGCTTGTTAGCGGCCCCATGACCAACCTGCTAGCACTGCTGCTGAGTTTGGCCTGGGGCTGGGGTTGCACCGTCGGCTGCGCGCTTGCAGGGGTTCGCGGATTCGTCTTTCTTGCCATGGCTGCGTTGCCCCTGCTGCTTTGGGCCCGCTACTCGCCAGGGAAGCGTGCGGTGCTGGCTGCAGTTGGCGCAGCCTGCGTACCGGGTTTCGTGCTGCCGTCTGGTCTCGCGGCCTGCGTGGGCACAGCGGTGCTGCTGGCGGCCGTGGTACAAACCATCTTCAAGGCAGTGCCCGCACGTGGCTTCTTCGCGTGCACCTTATTGGGCGCATTTCAAACCATGCTGTTGCTGCTGCCAGCGCTCTTCCTGTGCGCGTGGAGCGGGCCTACACTCTCACAAGAGAGCCTTGGTTGGGCGGTGACCGGCTCTTTCGCATGCGGAGCATCTTTCGCGCTGCTGGAGCGGCGCGTTCGAGCCTCAAGTTCGCTGCGCCACGCACTGCAACGCCCCTGATCTGTAGGGCGCGGTGTCTCTGTGACAGCCCGTTTCACCTTTCTCGGAACATGCTGCGCGCTCGCGGCGCTTGCCATTGTGTTGCGCCTGCACCAACTGCAGGTCACAGAAGGCGAGCGCTGGCAAGATCGCGCCGAAGATTCGCGCGGCGGAGCGACGGTGCTGCCAGGCGAGCGCGGCAGCATCACTACTGCTGACGGCGTGGTGTTGGCGCAGGATCACGCGGCGGTTGATGTCAGTGTGGTGCCGTCTGCTTTTCGTGAACAGGGGTTGCTGCACGCTTTGGCTGATGCGCTAGTGCTCACAGGTGCGCTGGGAGCGCAAGCAACGCCGGATCGCAGCACCGCTTTGCGCTGGGAGTGTCACACCGACCCACGCGGCGCCTTGCTGCGTTTGGCGCAAATGCCGGCGCGGGCCTTGGCAGTGGGGGCGAGCGCGGGCGCTTGTATGGATGTGTTGCTGGCACCCCATGGGTCGTTGCCACGGCGGCGCGACGAAGGCGCTGCGCGGCTGAGTGAAGCGTTGCGCGTGCTGCAAGGCTCTGGGCTGCGTGCACCGTTGGCCAGTTTGAGCACCAACAGCGGCAGCATTGCCGAGGCTGCGGGCTGGGATGTCGAAGGAATGGCGGCACGCTGTCTGGAAGAGTTGCGACAACTGACAGCGCTTGCTCGCGCTGGCGGCGGCGACTTGCCCGCGCTGCTGCAACAACTCGACGCTCTCGCCCTACGCGAAGAAGCGTGGAAGCAACGCCAAGTGCGCAACGAACTGCGCGATGCTGCGGCCTTGGATCATTTTGGGATGGTCGAGCCTTCAATCGCGGAAATGGGGGCTGGCTCTTGGCGTGCTTTGGTGCTGGATGCCCAAGCGAGTTTCGGGGACGAAGAGGCGGCGGCCCGTGCGTTGTCTCATGCGAGTGCTTGGCTGAGTGGCAGCATCCCGGTGCCTGCGTTGATCGCTGCAGTGGACGGCACCGACGACGCGCTGCAGACCGCAGCAGCGTTTGGTTTGGCCTCGCAGGAACCGGAGCGCGTGTTGGATGGCTGGTACGCCAAAAGCCCGAGTGCTGGCGAGGCTACGCCGCTGCGCACGCGTCGCGAGCGTGAGTTGCGGGCTCTTTGGCGTCGGGGCAGACCCTTCGTGCTGCAACGCGCCATGCCCGCCGCGTTAGCGGTGCTCGTGACAGGGCCAGGACGCCTTGGGCGCATCGGCTTTTCCGTCAGCCCGCGACTGGTGCGGCAACCCTTGCCTGTTGCGCGCGAATTCCGCGGGCTAGGGTTGCTGTTAGGCGGCGTTGCCGCCGAAACCAGCGAACCCACTTTGGCTCGCAGTGTCGAAGCGGCGCTGAATGAACGGTTGCGCGCGACCGATGGCGAAAGCGCTGCGGGGGCGCTTCCGGGCGGGGTCGTCGTGGTCGCACCGCATCACGGCACTGGCGTGCGCCTGACACTGGACTGGAAAGTGCAGCGCGCAGTGGAAGACGCGCTTGGGGCGACAGAAGCTGCGGAGCCTGGAGCCGTGGTGCTCTTGGACATTGCCACCGGTGGTGTCATTGCCATGGTCAGCACGCCATTGCCGCGCGATCTGAATGCAGCGTTAGACGAACGCCGCAGGTTGGAGCACGAGCGCACCCTGCTACGCCGTGTGTTGGGGCGTGGCGAAGGCTGGGCACGGCAGCGTTTGTTGTCGTTGAGCGAAGGGCCAGAATCGGCTGCTGCTGCGACGGAGCGCGTGCTGTTGCAATCGGCCTGCGATTCCAGCGCCGCTCAAATGCGCTCTCGCCTGGACATGTTGGGTGAACGATTGGCTGTGAGTGCGGCGTACCACCGCGCTGTGGACAGCCCGGAACATCTGCCACCTGGCTCGGTGTTCAAAGCGGTGACGGTGCTGGCGGCTCTCGAAGAAGGCGTGTGCAGTGCGACGCACGCGTTCGACTGCCAGCGCATCGAAACGCGCGACTTCTTGCGCTGCAAAGGGCACGGTTTGATGAATGCGCACGACGCGCTGAAGTTTTCGTGTAACGCGTGGTGCTACGACGCCGGCGCGCGCTTGGGCACGGCGCGGCTGATCAACTGGTATCGCAAACTTGGCCTATTCGACCCCGTGCCGGGTCTGATGGAACACGATGAGCGCCTTGCGCGTGAGTTGCGCACTGATGACGCGCGCGCGTTGGCCATCGGCGGCGGCAGCTTGCGCGTGGCACCGGTGCGCGCGGCGGCGATGGCGGCGAGCATCGCCACGGGCAAGGTCGTGCGTCCCCGCTTGGTGGCCGATAGTGCGACTCCGCCGCACGGAGCCGTATTGGCAGCGGAAGCGCACTTGGCGACGGTGCGCGCAGGGATGCGCGCTGTGGTGCAGCCGGGCGGCACGGCCGGTGCGGTCGCTGGCTTGCGGCACCTGCGCATGGCGGCAAAGACCGGCACCGCCGACTACGAAGCGAGTTCGGGCGAACGCTTGCAGCAAGCGTGGTTTGTCGGCTGGGCGCCAGCGGGCCCCGGCGAGACGCCGCGCATTGCGTTCGCCGCGATGCGTGCCCACACCCACGACAAAGGCGTCGACGCAGCTCCCATGGCGGCCCAAGCCCTCGAGGCCTACGGCGTCGCGCGCCCGGAAAGGAAGTGGTGGTGAGCGGCGGCGTTCGTTGGTTTTCCAAATTGCGCGGCATGGACGCGTTCGTGCTGCTGTTCAGCATGGCGCTGGTCTTGTGTGGCCTGTGGTTTCTCGATTCCGCTGGGCGCGGTTCCGACACGCTGCTGACCACGCAGTTGCGCTGGTTGGCACTGAGTCTGGCCGTGGTGTTGCCTGCAATGCTCATTCCGTGGAATCGGCTGCTGAGTTTGGCGCCTGCGTTGTATGCGTTTGGGTTGGTGCTGCTGCTGGTGGTGAAAACCGCCGGGCCGGTGATCAACGGCTCGCAGCGCTGGTTGCCGCTGCTGGGGCGCGGTTTGCAGCCATCAGAGTTTATGAAGGTGTTCACGCTGCTGCTGCTGGCGCGACTGATGCGCCAGCAACGCTCGTTACAGAAGTTTGTGGACTGGTTGCCGTTGATCGGCGTTGGTTTGCTGCCCACCACGCTCATCATTATTCAGCCAGACCTTGGGACGAGTTTGCTGTTCTTGCCGTTGATCGTGGCGGTGCTCATCGTCGGCGGCGCGCCTTGGAAGAAGTTGCTGCTGGCTGGCGTTCTCGGTGCTGGGATCTTGGCCGCGGGCGCAGGCTTGTTGCTGGAGGATTATCAGAAGGAGAGGATCTGGAGCACGCTGCACATCGACAAGATGACAGCGTCGCAACGCAGTGGGCCAGGGTTTCAGTTAGAGCAATCACTGATCGCTGTGGGCAACGGAGGCTGGACCGGCCACGGGCACGGTGAGGGCCCACGCGTGCAAGCGGGGCATCTGCCTTATCACCAGAACGATTTCATTTTTGCGTTGATCGCTGAAGAACAAGGCTTCACCGGAACGGCCTTGTTTGTGCTGCTCGAAGTGCTGTTCGTGTTGGCCATCTGCCGCGTGGGCGCGCTGCAGCGCGAACCACCCGCTCAAGTCCTTTGCGCGGGGGCCGCTGCGTTGCTTGGCACTCAAGCGCTGGTGCACATGGCGGTCACCGTGGCGTTGGCGCCCACAAAAGGACTCCCTTTGCCGCTGGTTTCGGCGGGAGGATCGTCGATGATGGTCAGTCTGCTGTTAGTGGCGTTGGTGCAAAACGTCTCCATGCACCGCGGGCGCTGGCAGTCATTGGGTGGCCTCTCGGCCCACTGATCCAAGCACCATGACGCGCAGCGTTCAGCATTCTGAGCGCTGCACATAGGAATCCTTAGCGTTTGATCATCGCGCCGTCGCTGTCCATGAACACAGGATCGGGTAGCCCCAGCCCTTGCAGCTGCGGCAGGATTTTTTCGGCGTCGCCCACCAGCACCAGCAGTGCGTTAGTGCCCGCAAGTTCCGCTGCCGCCACCGCGTTCACTGCGTCGTTGCTTGCAGCGGCGGTCGCCGCCGCAGTCTTGCGCAGGTAGTCAGTGCCGAAGCCCGCTAGCAGGGGTGTGGCCATCAGGGCCGCTGCGCTGCCCACATCTTCGAACGACTTCACGAGGTCGAAGCGTTCCGTAGCCTTGGCTTTGTCGAGTTCGTCAGCGCTGATGTCTTTGGCAGCGAGACGCGCGAATTCGGCGAGGAATTCGCGGATGGCCGCTCCGGTGACATCGGTGCGCACATTGGAACTGGCAATGAAGGTGCCTTCATTCAGATCTTGCATCACGCGCGAACCGGCCCCGTAGGTGTAGCCATTCTTTTCGCGCAGGTTTTGTGAAAGTCTGCTGGTGAAGCTGCCACCGAGGATGGTGTCAGCGAGGCTGAGTGCTGCGTCATCGCCTGCACCCAACGCATGTGCATCGCGTTGGAAGCGCACCACCGTCTGCGGCGCGCCCGGGCGATCGACAATCACCAGCTTCATGGCAGGGTAAGCCGTGGGTGCTGCTTCGCGCTGCACAGCTGTTGCTGGCGCGACCAACTGACCGAAGGCGCGAGTGAGCGCGGCCTCCAGCGTCTTACGGTCGATGTCACCAGCCACGCTCAAGCGCGCGTTGCCCAAGCGTTGCAGTAGGGCCGCATGATTCTCGCGAACCATGGCGTGGGTCATGCCTTGCACCGTCACGGTGTAGCCACCTGCGGGGTCGTTACGCCGCCCACGGTCCTCCGCCATGGTGCGTGCGGCCACGAGCGCCGCCACGGAGCCTGGGTCTTGTGCGCGCTGCTCGATGCCGGCCAGTTGGCGCGCCTTCAAGCGCTCGAACTCGGATTCTTCGAGGCGTGGGCGCAGCAACATGTCGGCGAAGAGGTCGAGCGTTGCGTCGAAGTTGCGTGACAGTGCACTGAGCTTCGCGCTCGTGCGCAAGCGCCCGGTGCCCATACCAACGCTGCCACCCAGCATGTCGACTGCGCCGGCGAAGGCCGCGGCGTCAAGGGCCCCCGCACCTTCTTGCATTAAAGCGCTGGTCAGTGCAGTGCAGCCCGCGCGGGTAGGGCCGTCATCAACGGCGCCGTGGTCGCAACTCAGCAACAGCGAAACCAGTGGCGCTTGGTGTTTCTCCAGCAGCCACACTTCGAGAGCGCCGACTTTGAACACTTGCGGTTCCGGCGGCAGCCAAGCTCGTGTTTCTTCAGAGTTTGGGCGTGTGTCTCTTGGAGCGCGCTCGGCAGCCTTCAATCCGCCTTTGGGCAGCACAGCCAAGATGCCGCGGCGACCAAGATGCAAGCAGTTATGCGCAGCTTCCATGACGGAAGCGGGCGTTGCACTGCGGTAGCGCGCGAGGTCGCGCGTGAAGCCTGCGGGGTTGCCAAAGGCCGATTCATATTGATTCAGCAGGTCGGCGCGCGAAAGCAGATCTTGCATCCCGGCAGCGAATTCCGCTTCATGTTTGTTCACCGCACGCTGGACTTCTTCGCTGCTGACGCCTTCGGCCAGGCACTGCACCAGCACCGCGTCGATGGCGG